>JASFPO010000052.1:0-14070 GCA_050115935.1 Candidatus Bathyarchaeota archaeon
TTCCGCAAACTTTCCAACTGGTGAGCTGTATGCCGAAACCCAAAGTTTACGTTACTCGGGAGATTCCGGAAAGAGGTCTAAAAGTGATAAAGGAACGTTTTGATGCTGAGGTTTGGCCTGAGTATGCTCCACCACCGAAAGAAGTGATAATAGAGAAGGTTAGGGATGTTGACGCCCTTGCCTCTCTCCTGTCTGACAAGATAAATGCAGATGTTTTTGATGCAGCACCGAAACTGAGAATTGTTTCTCAGTTGGCTGTTGGCTTCGACAACATAGATGTGAAGGAGGCTACAAAAAGAGGCATATATGTAACAAACACACCTGGGGTGTTGACTGAGACTACAGCAGACTTTGCATGGGCCTTGCTAATGACTGTTGCGAGACGCGTTGTTGAAGCAGACAAATACGTTCATAATGGACAATGGAAGGTTGGCTGGCATCCCAGTATGCTATCAGGCAGGGACATTTACGGAGCCACAATAGGAGTCGCTGGAGCTGGAAGAATAGGTTCAGCAGTAGCGAGAAGAGCGAAAGGCTTCAACATGAAGATTCTATTCTACGATGTTATTCCACGACCTAAATTGGAAAAAGATCTTGGCGCAAAACGTGTAGATTTAGATAGCCTTTTGAGAGAATCAGATTTCGTCAGCGTTCACGTCCCACTAATGAAGGAAACTCATCATCTGATAAATGAAGACAGGCTCAAACTAATGAAGAAGACAGCCTATCTGATAAACAATTCCAGAGGACCGGTTGTAGATGAAAAGGCCCTATACAAAGCGCTAAAGGAAGGATGGATAGCGGGCGCCGGTCTCGATGTCTTTGAGCAAGAACCAACAGCTAGAGACAATCCACTTCTTACACTTCAGAATGTAGTAGTTGCTCCACACATATCAAGTGCAAGTCTTGAGACTCGTTCAAAGATGGCTGAAATGGTTGCAGAAAACCTCACGTCCTTCTTCGAAGGCACAACACCACCCAACTTGGTCAATCCGGAAGTTTCGAAAGTGCGACCACCGTCCAGACTACTCTGAATCCTTAAAGATCGAATGCAACCGTTAAATACTGCGTCCATTCTAACTCTATCACTTCCATTGAAAATTGGTGATTTGATGAACTCTGTGTTTGCGAAAAGGATGGAAACTTTGGGAACAGAAACGGCTTTCGAAGTGCTTGCAAAGGCGAAGGCGCTTGAAAAGCAGGGAAGAGACATAGTACATCTGGAAATTGGCGAACCGGACTTCGACACACCTGCAAACATTAAGGAGGCTGCGGTGAAGGCTCTCCATGCAGGTTACACCCATTATGTTCCGGCTGCAGGAATTCAAGAACTGAGGGAAACAATTGCTGAATATACTTCAGAAACTAGAAATGTAGATGTTGATCCGGAAGAGGTCGTCGTGACGCCCGGCGCCAAACCAATAATGTTCTTCGGCATATTAGCATTGGTTAACCCCGGCGAAGAGGTTCTGAATCTAAACCCGGGCTTTCCAATCTATGAATCTGTGATAAACTTTGTTGGAGCGAAGCAGATACTGATACCCCTCAAGGAAGAGAACGATTTCAGATTTGACCCAGAGTATGTTAAGAAAAAGATAACAAAAAAGACTAAGATCATTGTTCTGAATTCGCCAGAAAACCCGACTGGAGGCGTTCTAACAAGGGAAGACTTGAAAGTTGTGGCCGACTGTTTAGCAGACAGAGACGACGTTTTTGTGATATCCGACGAGGTTTACAGCCGAATGCTCTACGAGGGTGAGCATGAAAGTATAATTTCTCTTCCCGGAATGAAGAAGAAGACGATTCTACTGGATGGCTTTTCGAAGACATACGCCATGACCGGCTGGAGACTCGGATACGGTGTGATGCGAAAAGACATAGCGCAGAAAATGACCCAGCTAATGATCAACTCGAACTCTTGCACTTGCGCCTTCGTTCAGATGGCAGGCATCGAAGCCCTAAAAGGTCCACAGGACGAAGCGGAAAAGATGGTTGCCGAATTCAAAAAGAGACGAGAAGTCATAGTCTCAGGCCTAAACAACATCAAAGGCATAACCTGCAGAAAACCGCGTGGAGCCTTCTATGTGTTTCCAAACATAACCAGAACAGGGATGGATTGTCGCAAACTTTCAGATTACCTGCTCAACAAGGCTGGCGTGGCAGTTCTGTCAGGAACAGCCTTTGGACAATACGGTGAAGGCTATCTGCGCTTATCCTTCGCCAACTCCGTCGAGAACATTAACAAGGCCTTAGAACGCATGTCTAAAGCACTTGAAAATCCATAATCTCTCACAATGTGTTGGAACCAAAGATAATTCAAGCCAACTCATTGGATACCCAAAAAACATTGTAAGGCTTTTTATAGCGGTGCTACGAAAAAGACATCTACACATTGAGGAATAGAAGTGGCTATCAACGTAAACGTTAGGCTCATGGGAGTCTTCAGAGCTTTATCTCGAAAAAGCAGTGTCTCTCTGAAATTGGAAGAACCAACTGTGCACGAAATTGTAGAGAAGATCGCTGAGCTTTTCTCTTCAGACTCCAGACGAATGCTCATTGACCCCGAACTGAACGATCCTCGCCCAAATGCGCTTATTCTTGTAAATGGGAAAGAAATCAGTGTTTTGAAAGGATTGGAAACAAAAATCAGAGAAGGCGACCAGATAATTCTCATTCCTGTGTCACATGGCGGCTAAAGACTTTTGCAAAATTCATTAATAGTCCTCGTACAGAAAATAGCTTCATGCAACTCAAAAAAGTTTACGCCTACATAGACACCAACCAGCAAGAGTTTGTCAATGATCTTGTCCAACTTGTGAAGCAACCAAGCGTCTCTGCTAGAAATGAGGGAATTGAAGAGTGCGCAAAAATCGTAGAAGAGATGATGAAAAATGTTGGGCTCTCCACGCTGATGATTCCAGAAGCGCAAGGCAATCCCGTTGTGTACGGAGAAATCAAATCGAAATCTTCGAGAAAGACGCTTTTGTTCTACAACCATTACGATGTTCAACCGCCTGAGCCTCTAGAAGAATGGATATGTGATCCGTACAGTGGCGAAATACGTGATGGAAAGATCTATGGTAGAGGAGTTTCTGACAATAAGGGAAACCTTGTTTCCAGGTTGAAGGCTGTTCAGGCTTTCTTGGAAACTACTGGCGATGTTCCTGTTAACATAAAGTTTGTGGTTGAAGGTGAAGAAGAGATCGGCAGTCCACATTTGGCTCCAATCATTCAGAAGCATAAGAACCTTTTCTCGGCAGATGCGGCAATCTGGGAGTTTGGGGGAACCGACCGTAGGGGGCGACCAACGATATATCTAGGGTTGAAGGGTGTTCTTTCTGTTGAGTTGAGGGCGAGAGGGGCGGCTAGAGATGTACACTCTGCGAATGCTCCACTTGTACCGAATCCTGCGTGGCATATGGTGTGGACTTTGAGCTGTTTGAAGAATGAGAAAGATGAGATTCTGATTCATGGCTTTTATGACGATGTTGAGCCTCCTTCCGCCGAAGAGATGAGATGCCTAGATGAGATTCCGTTCGAGGAAGAAGAGGAAAAGAAAGATCTAGGATTGACCGAGTTCCTACACAGTGTAACTGGATTAGAAGTTCTCAAAGCACTGCTATATAATCCTACATGTACGATCAACGGCTTTCTGACAGGATACACTGACATAGGATCAAAAACCGTTCTACCTAACAAAGCGATGGCAAAGCTTGACTTCCGTCTTGTTCCTCATCAGAAGCCTGAAGACATCCTCAAGAAACTCCGAGAACATCTGAAAAACCATGGTCTCAACGACATTGAGGTGATTTCGCATGGCTCCACAGAACCTGTAAAAACACCGATTGACGATAGTTTTGTTCAGACTGTGATAACGACTTCAGAGAGGGTATATGGTAAATCGGCTGTTGTGTATCCTACTAGCGCTGGGTCTGGACCTATGCATCTGTTTCGGAACTGGCTTGGCTATCCTGTGGTTTCGGTTGGCTGTGCACATGCTAGGTCTCGTGGTCATGCACCTAACGAGAACCTGACGGTGGAAGGATTCATTAAGGGAACGAAGTTTATGGCCACAATTATGTATGACTTTGGTGGTTCCTGAACTTCTTTCGGTAGCCTTTTTTTGTGCTGTAGTTCTAGGTGCTATGTCCTATTAGCCTTGAATGTGAAATTCACATGCGGGCTCCAAATGGCTGTTATATAAAAAAAGGGGAGATCTGTGCAACTGACGTTTGTGCTCAGGTTATTATTTGCACTGTTGTGTACCCTTCAAGTAGTGTATCCTTCACTTTACCTGAGATCTCGAAAATCACTTCAGCAATTGAACCAATCTCTTCTGAGTAACCAATCGTTTCTAGCCACTCAATTACAGAGGTTCTGTCGAATTTTACCATCAAATCCCTGTTGCCATCCTCGTCATGATCTCCAATTTGGATCGGAGCATTAACATCTGCTGGAATTGTCTCGTTCAAGAAGATGAGATCGTCTTCGATATCGGCTACATCATAGTCTTCTGGAAGTTCAATATAGCATGAAATCCATTCACCCTCACTTTGAAGATTTAGAGTCTCGGGCTCAATATCTATGGTTGCTGGAACAACGGAATTCAGAATCACTGATCGCAGCTGTTTCTCAAGTTTCTCAGCTTCAACAACTGTGTAATAGGCGTCCACATAGAACATTTCATCGTATTGCTGGAGCACATGATTGATCTTCTCAGCCATTCTTTCAAACAATGTATCTATTACTGCTGAAAACTCTCTTTGACTGCATAGATATTCGTCCTGAACCAGTTCGTCGAGAAGGTCTAGGAGCTTCTTATCTACTATGGTTCGTCTCATGACATCTGTTCTCAGTTTGCTGAAAGAGTACGAGTATGGGTAGTACCCCATTACGTCATGTATGAAGTCGCCCGCATATCTGTTCAACTGGAAGGTGTGTGGAAGTCCAAGGTTGTGACCAAGCTCATGGATCATTACGAGGCCTAGTCCGCTTTTAGGAGTCATGCCATCTGTTTGGAAATACCGATCTACGGACTTGAGAATCAACGATTGACCTCCGCCCCCCAGACCAGTAAACTCCTGTCCGGCAAACATCATAGACGCATCTTTGAGAAGAAACACGAAGCTGTTCACCACAAGTTCAGCCACAGTGAAGTCGAAATACATCTGGCGGACCATGTATAGGTAGAGGAACAAGTATAAGCCGTCGATGTATGTCCAGCCGTCTTCTCTCGAAATTATGCAGCTTTCCAAGATTGAATTGATCATAGGGAAGTCCGAGAGGTTTTCAAATCTTACTGAAACCTGGAAATCCAAGTAAGGTAGTAAGTTGTTGATGCTGTTTTCTACAATGCTTGTGTTGAGTATCCATGACATCCTTTCATTTGTGTAGTCATATCGGGAAGCGTTGTTCAGAACGAGGATTTGAAGAGACAAGGAGTCGACTAATGGTGGGCCTTCTAGATACATGAAATAAGGCGAGAAGTCATTGGCCACTATGTCGTCGATCCAGCCAGCTAGATACTGCGCAAAAGCCCATTTTCCTTCATCTGTGGTGACATCATGGGTTGCGAGAAACTCATCTAAGTCCTGGCAATAATACTGGTGCTTTGGATCAGTTACCGACAATTCCCACCATATCCGTGCCCAAGTTAAATACCATTGAAAAGCAGAGGGATCCAAGAAGAACAACCTGTGGGTCGAAGAGAACCCAGGATATGGAAAACGTACGTTCGGATTGAGCGGATTGTCCCATTCAAGTCTCCAGAAGTCTCGTAAAGAACTGGCTTCCAGATCAATATCCGTGATAGTGTACCAGTGTTCTATTGAATGATCTGGAGAGTCGAAATCGGTGAAATTCATGACGTAAAACGTGTAGCCTTGTTCATCTGATGGCACAAAGGGATTATCTGCAAACCATTCCTCTACAACCGATGCATCAATAGCTCTCCCTGATTGATTGAGAAAGATCGACATTCGGGTTCCAGTATCTCTTTGTATCTCAAGAGCTGTTTCGTTCAGTCGGGAAGTCCAACTGTCCTCTATTGAGTTCTGTAAGATGAACGACTTGAGAAGCTGGCTATATGAATGGTCTGCAAAGAGATATTGAAGGTCGAATGCATACGAAAGTACAGCATCCGAGTAATAAAGCTCATAGTACTTCTCAATTTCCAAATCAACTGCCTCGGTATCCACCACTTCTTCATCATACCCTATGAACACGACGTTAACGTTGACTATGCGAGAGAGACTTTGATTCTGAAAGCTACTAATCTCATCCGCTTCTGCTGATGATTCAAGCTCCGCCCTGACTGGTCGAATCCTCGCTGGGCTAGGACCTAGTGCCAATGTAAACATACTTATCAGAAGCACAGCTAACTTTATCTTCGATAGGCACACGCGCATTTTCCTTCCTCCCTTCAGCTATTGGTATATTTAGACAGCCCCACCTCGGCTGTAAAAGAGGCGCTCTGAGCGCTTAGATCATACTGAATTCTCAGTACAACTGAGTTTTGTTATAGCGAGTTACTAATAAGCCTTTTGGGGGGGGAATGAAATCACAAACATTTTCACAAAATACTCACACTTTCTTTGCGGAAGCGACAACAGCAACGATTCACTCTCAGTCTGCAAGAACCAGATTCAACCGTAGCTGAAACCGGAGAAAGACTAGGGATAAACCTTGACTTACAACATTAGAACCGCTGAGCATATTGAACCTTCATGAGCTTCTCCGACTATACGTGAATCCCAATTCTGAAACTGTCCGATACTAATCTTACTTCTAGTGGATGCTGTGCAGAGCACATATATTGCTTCGTATCCGTAGGACATGTAATTAAAACAGGAGATTTCTCGTGGTGTCCGCTGCAGATGTTGCGGTCAAATCCTTTCGCGAACTGGAACCAGAAGACCTCAGAATGCTCCATGTCATCGAAGCTAACATGAGCCGCTACCGTTACATACCAGAAAAGACCCTACCGAAACTTGCCAACCTGGCAGAGCATGAAGTCCAGTATCGTCTCTCAAGGCTGGACCAATTTAAATTAATCTATCGCTGGACAGGAGGACCCTACACTGGCTATTCACTTAACACTTCAGGCTACGACAGCCTAGCAATAAACGCCTTGGTTAAGGCAGAAGTACTTGAAGCATTCGGAAAATCCTTAGGCGTGGGTAAAGAAGCCGACGTCTACGACGCTCTAACGCCGGACAATAGACGAATTGCAGTTAAATTTCACCGTCTAGGCAGAACAAGCTTCCGCCAGACGAGAAGAGTCCGAGATTACATTGCTGAACGCCGCCATATCAGCTGGCTCTATCAATCAAGACTTGCTGCAGAAAAGGAACACGAAGCCCTGAAACTTCTACACCGACATCGCATAGCTGTACCTAGACCGATCTATCAAAATCGTCACTTAGTTGCAATGGGCATGATTGAAGGGGCTGAATTAGCCGAATACAAGAAGCTGCCAGATCCACAGAAAACATTATGGAAGGTTCTCGCAAACATCCGAAAAGCCTACAAAAACGCAGGCACAATCCACGCTGACCTCAGCGAATATAATATCATCGTGAAACCCAACTGGCACATACTCATCATAGACTGGCCTCAATACGTTACGCGAGGACACCCAAACGCTGAGCATCTGCTCAAGCGCGACATAAGAAATGTCTTACGCTTCTTTCAGCGCAAGTACAGGATTGAAGCAAAAATCAAAGATATATTAGACTATGTACAGAAGGAGTAGGTTCTTCCTCCATCTCTGGTTTTTCCTCTGCCTGCCACGTGTCTTCGCATTTTGAGCAAAGACCAACATTTCCGCATTCATTGCATAGAGCGACACCGCAATTGATGCAGTACACAATCTCATCTACGGGTACTTCTTTTTCACATTCTGTGCATTCAATCATAGTCCTAGCCACCAACACTACATTCGTTTCACTAGATTCTGCTCAATAATCCAAGCTCTTAAAGGTTATGGAGAAAATCCTCGTTCTCCACACAAAAAAGAGAAGATTGCTGGAGAATGGAGTTCTCTTCTAAGGTGTTTTCCATTCTTCAAGGGCTTTTTTCATGTGTTCAACAGCATTTTCCTCGAGAGGCTTGACTTTTCTCAGTGTCTCTGCTCCCTTCTTTCGGTCCTCTAGTTTCATTTCACCTTGAAACTTGAAAGGGAAGATTTGAGTGAACTCTTTCATGAGCGCTCCTCCCTTCTCATAGAGTTCGGCAGCTTTCTTTAGGTGCTTCGATTGTTTCCCTGGATACTTCTTGGAAAGCCGTCTTAAGAACTCAGCGGACATAGATCGACCTTCACAGACGCAAGCGCCGACGTAACTGTTGCCATGATAGATTTGCTTCTCTTCTGGAATGTTCTCTAGAACGTTTGCCCATTCAATGAGCGCTGCTGGACCTCCAACATAATTGTCGAGAATCGGCGCACTACCTGAGGCGAAGCTGATGGCTCTCTCAAGAGCTTCTCTGTCTGCTTTGGCAGCATCACATTCAACTCTGTCTCGGAAGAAGAAAGCTTCAAGGCAACCCGGAGCTTTCAGGTCATAGAAGCGAATGGCGTCTTCAGGCTGCTTGATGAGGCTTCGGAACGTACTCGTCAAGTAGGAGTCTCCGTCATAGCCTTTGACAATTCCATATTCCGGTGCGACTAATCCCCAGAGCACTGCAGGTCGATCTCTTTCGTCTATCTCTTGCTTTATCTTCATGAAAAGGTTCTTTGCTATTTCGATTTCTTCAGATGTTGGATTGTCCTCTTTCGCGGGATAAGAAGACGGGTACACACATTTTTCCATAGTCCATCCGAGAGTTTCGGTTCCTCTGTTGATCTGTTTCCAAGTTTCGCTGGGCAGTGCGGTTGGTCCTGAAGGACAGGTCACGCCTTTAGAGACGTTGATCAAGAATGCGTAACTGGAGCGTCCGCCTACATCAACGATGTCGCAGTCAATTCCCAAAGCTTTTAGTGATCCAGCTATTGCCCCAGTGTAGGACAGCCAGCATGGTTGATACTCAGCTTTCTTGCTTATAACTTTCTTACCCATTGTTTTTCCCTCGATCAAACCTTTGGTGTAGCGCCTGAGTAGGAGTTCTCTTTGGTCTTCTTCTCTCTGAGCAGAATTCTTGTACATTGCAGCTACAGCGTTTAATAGTTCTTTGCCGTCGACTGTTAGTCTGTATTCTCCTCGGGTAACCCTTTGAATGAGTTTCTTATTCATCAGATGCTTCAGATGGTTGGCTAGTGCTGTTTTTGACAGTTCTGTTTGTTGCATCAATTTGGAGAAGTCATGTTCTCCTCGTAAAAGTAGTGCTAGTATCTGTATTCTCATTGGATGCGATGCTGATCTTAATAGTTCTGCTACTCCTCCGGTGGATTCCAAGAGAATGCTCTGCAACTGCTTGTCGTCGGTTTCATTGCTCAATTAGACTACACCTTAGGCTGGATCACCATAAGGTAAGGTTTTATTAAAGGTTTCGGTGAACTGAAGTACTAATTTTAGTGAACAATACAAAGGGCTTGGGGTTGAAGCCCACCAACCATCTTCAAGCTTGGCACTGTTCGACCATGTTCACAACAGCCTTGTTCAGCCCGCGGACTCTCCACAACACTTAAACAAGCCAGAGAAGCAGGCTTTTAGTGGTGAAAGTATGAGTGTTACTAGGAAGGAGTATCTTATGGTTGCGCTTATTGCAGCAGCAGTTTCAGCTTGATCAGCGAGATTCTGAACTTTCTTTTCAGCCGTATCCTCGTTGACGTGCATGTGGGTGATGCCGATCATAAAATCTAAGCTGTAGAGGTACTGTTGCGGATTCACTAGCTGTTTGCGCTCTTCACCAGCCTTGAGAAAGATGATTGGATAGCCCGCTGGGGTCTTCTTTGGAAGCCCGTAAATCCAGTCTTTGACTTCTCCGGCAAGAGCACCATCTGCCTTCAAAACATCAATTATCTTCTGATTAATCTCCTTACGCATTCTGCATCACCTTATCCATTATCCGCTGTGTCAAAGCAAACACGAGAGGGCGACTTCTCTCATGCGCTTTACGGATAAAAAATCGTCCGGGAAAGCCCGGATGCATAACGCGCTTAGCGAAGACCCAGATGCCTCCGCGTAGAACCCCACCAGAAGCTAATCCTGGAAAACGTAGAACCTGCTTAGTTCGAGGCTTTATTTCATGAGCCCTTGTTCCAAATTCAACATAAGGCGTGTACTCAGCTGTCGGAAAAACTGAGACTCCTGTCCCTGTTAACATAGAAGTTATGCTTGCTCGTAGTTTTCCGGTCCTCACAGGCGTTGTGGCTTCAAGCTGACTGCTCATAATCCTCTCCGACTCTTCAAGAAGTTGCCTTGAAAACACTTCAACAGCCGCGCCTTTGGCCTGTAACCAAGAGATTAAGCCTGAAAAATCCGTCTTTAGAGCAAGCACCGTATATGTCCTCCCGAAATGAGGCTCCTGTTCAGCGTCAATGTATGCCTGCAGGAAACGGTTTCCCTCTTCCCAAAATGCTTGGGCGCCTGCTGGGTTCCTGCGCTTACGGAAAAGCCAAGCTGCAAAGTGTTTGCTTGTGTCATTGATGTTTTGAGGTGTTGGCGAAAGAGGAGTTGAAAATCCTTCAAACTTCAATAAGCTGTCTATTAGGCTGTCAGCGCTTGTGATGCAATTTGCTATCTCAGTGTCCCACGTAGTCTCGGTGATTTGTAACACTTCTTTGACTTCGTTGGTGGTTGAGTAACCCAATTGTGAAGCCTCAGGACATCTTATGAGGACAAAGGAAAAATAAGGGTTTTTGACGAAAATAGACCGCTAAGAAGCGTTAATCTGGAAATAACGGCTAAAGATCAACTGTTAGTTTAGAATTGACATTTTCCCTAATCGGTATGATCTGGGAAAGATTAGGTGTTTCTCTATTACTGACGAAGAACAGGGGTATCATCTTGAATGCTTATCCATACTGATACCGGTGACACCAAATTGCGGAGCTGGGGTGGGAGATGGACCCCGCCCAACTGGTGCTGTCTTTTCGTAATCCTTACTTGAAGTTGCCTGCAAGCTGATTGAGTCTATGGGGTTCTTTTCGATTCTTTGTTCATCTTTGGTATGATAATGACGAACTGAGCTCCATTGCCTTGCTTGCCTGTTTCTTGAATGGTCCAGCCGTACAATCCACATATTTCTCTTGTCAAGAATAGGCCG
Organism: Candidatus Bathyarchaeota archaeon; assembly: GCA_050115935.1. Lineage (GTDB taxonomy): Archaea > Thermoproteota > Bathyarchaeia > Bathyarchaeales > Bathyarchaeaceae. The sequence continues at coordinate 11,206 of JASFPO010000052.1, forward strand.
TAGCCTGTGTTTTCTCCGTAGGCTCCGTTGAAAATCTTCTCCTTTTCAGACTCAGGTATGCCCACACCATCATCCTCGTAGATTATTTCCAGTTTGTCTTTTCCTTCTCTGTAGTGAACTCTCATTTTGTGGACCTTTTCGCCATGCTTCAAAGAGTTGTCTATGAGGTTGTAGAAGAGTTGTTTCAGCATCGGGTCCGCCAGCACCGTCAAGCCTTGGCATTCATTCACTAGCTTTGCTCCCTCCAAGTCTGTTATCATCTCTGCCGCATCGTCAACACTTTTCGCCACATCAACCTTCATTGGCTTCTGGAAGCCCATGACCATCTGTGCGTGCATTTTCGCAAAATCAAAGATACTCTCCACCTGTGCAATGTCAGACTCGACAATGTCCAGATGCTTCAAGGCTTTGTGGTTACTTGGCAACGTCTTCTTGGCCAAGTAAGTGTTTCCTGCTACAGCCGACAACTTGCCCCTTACGTTGTGTTGAGTTAAGCTGCCGATCAGATTCAGCTTTCTGTTGATTTCTTCTTTCATCTTTTCTGCTTGCTTGCGTTCAGTGATGTCTTTACCTATACACAGAATTCCATCGGTGACGGGATATATTCGGACTTCATAAAATCCGACCTTGCCATTTGGCAATGTGAAGGGGGCGGTGACGTTTCCTGCGATTTGTTTCTTCATTGAATCCTCGTAAGCAGCGAAGAACTCTGTTTTTTCGATTCCAGGGAACAATTCGGTCAATTTGCGCCCCATCAGCTGGTCTGGCGACATATTAACAAGACGACTACCAGCATTGTTGACGAGTGAGTAACACCAGTCTTTGTCGAGAACCCAAACGCTATCAGTGATTGAACTCAGAAGCATTCGATGCCACTTCTCGCTTTCCTGTAGTGCCTTCTCCGTCCTTTTCTTTTCCACGACTTGGTGTATGCCGTAGGCTAATTCCCCGTATACTGTTTCTGGAGCGCCAATCTTGTGGAAGTACCAGTCAGCACCAAGATTCAATGCTCTTATGGCTACTTCTTCTCTGCTTTTCCCTGTGAATATGATAAATGGGATATTGTTTCCGCTGTCTCTGAGTTCTTTCAGAAATTCTAGGCCGTTTTTTCCAGGCATCATGTAGTCACAAACAATCGCGTCAAACGTTTTCCGCTTTATCTTTTCCCAAGCCTCTTGGGCAGATGAGGCAGTGTCCACTTGGAATTCTCCTTGCATCTCTATGATCTGTTTCGCAACCTTTACAAAGCTAGTCTCATCGTCCACGTGCAGAACACGTGTCGACGCTTTATCAGATAGGTTCACAAGTTCCCTTTTTCTGTACATAACGGTAGATTGGGCCATTGAAATCAGCTTCTTAAGTCATGTTCATGACGAGTGTTAGATATCTCTGTAGCTCTCCATTCGAAAGGTTATATCATTTATGAACCAAGGAATCGAATTGTTAATCTCACTAATTCAGATTCAGAATACATCTTCATTCTGTGGAATTTATGTTATCGGAATTCAAACTCGAACAAATATCTGTTGTTTTGGCTTGGTGCAATAAGCTTATCTTGTAAGAACTCAACAATGGCGACAGGGATCTAATTGGTATATGGACGCCTAACCGTACTATCTAACGATGAGATCACACGTATTCACGAAACAAGTTTAAGAATACTGCAAAATATCGGAATAAAAGCTCCCAGCAAGAAAGTTCAAAGCCTGCTTGCTGAAAAAGGTGCAGAGGTAGACGCCTCCCGCTCAATTGTGAGGATTCCAAGTTCCTTGGTGGAAGAAGCAATCAAGAAAGCGCCAAGAGAAATAGTGCTTTGCGCAAGAAACCCAGAATTTGATCTCAAGCTTCCCACAGCCGATTATCCCTTTGTCGCTCCGAACGGTTGCACGACATTCATGAGTGATCTGGAGACTGGGGAGAAGCGAATGACAAGCGCTTCGGATCTCAAAGATTTTGCAATCTTATGCGATTATCTCGATGGGGTTGACTTCTTCTGGCCCGTTTGCGTCCCCATGGAAATTCCCGCTCGTATTCAATATGTCCGCGGTTTCGCCATCGCTCTGAACAACACCCAGAAGCATATCGAATTTCACGCGCTCACTGAGGAAGAGGCTAGATGGCAGATCAAGTTGGCGTCTGCTGTCGTTGGTGACGAGGAGAAGCTGAGGAGAAGGCCCATATTCTCTTCAATGAATTGTCCTGTTGCTCCACTCGTGTTCGAGAAAGGATCGTCTGAAGCCATGATCGAGTTGGCCAAAGCGGGAATTCCGGTTGTGCCAATGTCGATGGCTTCAAGCGGTGTTACAGCTCCTGCAACGATTGCTGGAACATTAGCCTTAGTTAACAGTGAGAACCTAGGTGCCTTGGTCATTCTCGAGTGTGCTAACTCCGGAGCTCCGGTGATCTACTGTGCGGAATCAACGCCTGCTGATATGCGAACAGGTGACTTCAATTACTCTGCGCCGGAGTCTATTCTCATTGGAGCTGGTGTGGCTCAGATGGCGAGATTCTATGGAATTCCCTGTTATCCCAACGGGATAGGAATGGACAAGACCCCAAGGGACTGGGAAGAGTTGAAGGCTTTTTCACAAGGTCTTGTGTTTACTGCGTTGGCCCGTGGAGATATAGCTGCGGGTTTGGGAGCCCTTGAGAATGCAGAATCATCTTCATTGGAACAGGTAGTTCTTGATGTCGAAGCTTGGGAGCACGCTCGTGCATATCTGCGATCTTTCAGAGTTGATGATGAAACTCTAGGATTCGATGCAATCAGAGAAGCGAGTCCAAGAGGAAATTTCTTGGGACTTGAACATACGCTGAAACACTTTCAAGAGGAGCTTTGGCTGAAAGAAGGGCCCACAATACTTG
>JASFPO010000053.1:0-13590 GCA_050115935.1 Candidatus Bathyarchaeota archaeon
ATACGGTAACCGTGACAAACTCAACAACACCTGGTACGCATAAACCAATAAATGACACCCAGCAATTTGTCGTAGAGAAACCGATTTTCACCGTTCAGGTTAAAGCAGAAAATTTGAACAATGAGCCTGTTTCGCAAATTTTGATTGATGCACACAACGAAACAGCAATGGTAGAAAGGAAGACTGCAAACGCAACTGGCGTGGCAACGTTTCTACTCGAAATGGACAACTATACGTTTAAAGCCCTTCTGAATAGTGTGGAGGTTGGAGTCATCTACAATAGCAGCATTATAGAGAACAAAACGGGAAACAAAGCTCTGACCCTAACATGTCAACTCACTAACATCAAGATGCTTGTGATAGACTCGGCAGGCAATCCTATGCCTTTCATAAGTCTCGCTGCGAATCATACATACGCGACAGAACCATTATCATTTACAACGAATTACACTGGAATCTGGAATCTTCGTAGCACGTTTACCAACATCAGCTACGAAATTGAGGCAAGTCGTTTTGGCCATATATTTAACCAAACTTATATTGAAAGGATGCCCATCGCACCTTGGTTCAACATAACTATTACCCTCCCCACGCACACCGCGTCAATTCATGTAGCAGACTCCAAGAATGATGCAGCCGAAGGCGTCAAGGTTGAAGCTTTTGAATGGACGATGGGGGTGGGTCAACCTGACCAGTCTTCTACAACCAATTCCGATGGTGATGTCTCCTTCATCTTGACCTTTGGGAAGTATAGAATCCGCGTATACAAAGGCGACATTCTATTAAACGAAACAACAATAGATTTAATTCAGAATCAATCTTTCACGCTTCATCTTGCCATCCTAAACGTAGATCTTGAAGTTGCAGCCATCGACTACTTCGGACAGCCAATCCCGAACGCATTGGTGAAAATAGAGCAGAGGATAACTACAGAATCTATGGAAGACAATACTGGACCTGATGGCAGCGTAACTTTCAGCAATATACTAGGAGGCGATTCTCGGATCTCAATCTACATTAGAGGACAATTAGGCGAAACTCGAGAACTCTATTTAGCAAACTCGAAACAGGTGGTACTGCATCTGAACCGATACATAGTTATTGCAGGCTATGCCTTGGAAACCAGCCAGTTTGTAACAATAATTAGCATTGCCCTTTTGATAGTAGCATTCATTCTGGGACTAACATACAAAAGACTGCCCAGATTTTTCAAGAAAAGAAAATGACACTTGACACCAAGAAAAAGTTTATAATGAGCGTTGGATTTACACTTACTTGATAGAGAACACAACTTATGAGAAAAGGTTTTCAACAAAGAAGGTTGTGTAAATTTTGTCTGGTACAAAAGATTGTTCTGCGACATGTAAATTGTTTCGATGCGGCAAGAATGCTGTGATGTATCGTGGAGACACTATTTGGTGCAGATGGACAGAAGAAGAATGCCAAGTAGACAACTGTAGCTATGCAACCTGCATAAAGCGACGTCTGCTCCCAAAAGGAATTTGTGGAGAAACAGTGAAACGGAAAACCACCGAACTGGAACCCGAAAAGGCAACGATTCCCACAGTAAAACTCAAAGGAAAAGCTCTCCGTAAACTTGGTGAAAAAGAAATCTTCTAGCCGCTTACAATGTATAAGAGAAACTTACACTGTCAAAATAGCCCTACAAAGATAGCGAATGCAATAGTTTGCGCAAATGTCATAAATTAGAAGCGAAAATACTAAACTTGGTGTAAGCCTTTGCACGATGAAGAAGAGATTAGCCAAGTCTCAATTATCTTTGCTGCTTTGAGCAATCCTATCCGGCTCAGAATTCTATCATTAGTAAGCGAAACCAAGAGACCCTTACACATTAAGGCAGTGGCCAAGATATTAAAGAAGGATTATGCAGCAGTCTACCGCCACATCGATGTCTTGAAAAGAGCTAATCTGCTGCAAATCTTTGAAGTTGGACGCTCCCGTGTTTTATCTCCCTTACATGTAGAAACTGTCAAACAGCTCATTCAGCATGCAAGTAAGATAGCAGAATAATTCGCCTGGATGACACATTAATATTGCATTCTAGACATAAAAATTGACAAAAATTATAAAACTATGTTAGCGTTAAGCCTTCTGAAAGGTGTTTCCTTTGAGTCAGCTCTATGTAACAAGGAAAAGCGTTGTCATCGCTGTTATAGCGATTTTGGGAGCAGTTGTTTTCGTTCTGGATTGGACGTTCAAGATTGCGGGATTGAAAATATGGTTTCCAATCCCGCCACTTAATATGTTGAAATTTGACTTCATGGGAATGCCAATGCTACTTGCATATCTCTTGTTTGGCTTGCCTGCTGGTATCGTTACAAGCTTAGTTGCGTTTCTCAGCATATCATTTCGGAATGCCTCCAGTGGTTTTATGAAATTCCTAGCTGAATCTGGAACAATTGTTGGTGTATATATTGTCTTAAGAGCACAGAAACCTGCAAGCGATAAGTTGAAGATACTAGCAATGATCTCTGGCATAACTATACGTGTAGTACTTATGGATGTTGCAAACATATTATTGCTTCCGATTTTCATGCCCGCCTTCTATCCAACCCACATGGCAGTTATCGTTCTTTTGCCTCTGTTTTCCCTATTTAACGCAATTCAAGGTGCCATAAGCATATTTGGAGGCTTTCTAATTTATGAGGCGGTTATTCGGCGGTTGCCGTCTCTTAAATAGAATACGTGTGTTATCTGTTCTCAGTGTCAAAAGGAAATTCTGTTGAGTCTTAGACAGTTCTAGCCTATCTGGCTTGTACGCGTTTTACCACTGGTGGGCGTATCTTTTTAAGAACTCGATAGCCACAATGCGTGCATTTAATCCCGCCGCCACGCAGCCCCAACTCCTTAAGACTCACCATTGCACCACACTTGACACATTCGTAAACAAGACCCAGCGCTTGCTTCTCAGTTTTCTCTGACATTTGCTTACACCACAACTTCGCTAAGCATATTTGCGATTCAATATAAATCTTTCCGATGCAGATAACACAGAATCGAAGTTGGAAGCTTAAATAAGACGAGTTACGGTTAGTTTGAAGGGAGAATATGAAGGCTCCTGTTGTCTGCGCCGTTATTCCAGCTCGCAACGAGGAAGAAGCGCTTCCTGCTACACTGGAAATGCTGAAGGCTCAAACGTTACCTCCTCACAAAATCATAATTGTTGACGATGGATCCACCGACAAAACTGCAGAAAAAGCAAGAAAGATGAACTGCATAGTTGTTGATCGTCCTTCTCATAGGGAGTCATATATCGGAAAACCCGAACTAGCTGAAGTGATAAACGCAGGTCTAAACCAAGTGCCGAAAATCTGCGATTATGTTCTTCTCTTGGGTGCGGATCATAGATTACCTCCGAACTACATTGAAAAGCTTGTGAGAAGAATGAAGAAGAATTCCAAGCTGGTTATTGCTGGAGGAGTGATAAGCGGGGAGCAAGCGGTTGAAACTCTTGTTCGGGGAAGCGGTAGACTCGTTAATGCAGAGTGGTGGAGCAAGCAGAATGGCATGAAATATCCTGTCGCGTATGGATGGGAACCTTGGTTGTGTTATAAGGCTCTCTCTCTTAACCATGAGGTCAAAAGCTTTCCAGACTTGGTGACCTGTGCCCGAACAACAAGTTTAACCGGTGCAAAAGCAAGAGGGTTGGGCAAATCTATGAAGGGTCTTGGATACGACGTGACATACGCGCTTGGACGAGTCGCATTGACGTTTTTCAGAGGGCATCGTAAAGCAAGTCTAGCCATGTTGCAGGGGTACTTGTCCAAGGTTGAGCGCTTAGATGTAGCAGATTGGGTGGGAAACTACCAAAAGAGGATTTTTTGGAAAAGAGTGAGAGAGATTTTAACTAGCTGATACGTAATCGGAGAGCACGCTATGCAGTATTACTGAGCCTTCATTTAAGGGACCCCAATCGCACGCGCATACAAGATGAGAGCACCTATAATCCTGAAAACTTTCCATCGAAGATTGTTCCACAAGTAATAAATTGTGGTTCAAACATATTATCTCGCTGAGCACAAGAGGGAGAATGAAAATTGGAAAAGAAAACCACTAGTATAGTATTGATAATGTTTCTATTGATCTCGCCAACGTTGGCATCTAACTTTCTGAGGCCATCACGTGCAAGTTCAGGCTCCGGTTGGCTTAGCGGATGGGATTACCGGAAATCTCATGAAATAAATCCTGCTTCCGGGGCGGGCACCGATTATCAAGTTAACATCACAGTTCACTATGGCATTGGATTCGATATGGGAAATGATGTCTACCTGAATGCTAAATGTGAGGCAGATTTCAGAGACATCAGATTTACAGGTTCAGACGGCACTTCTGAGTTGGCTTATTGGATAGATAACCAAGTCGATGGCGACTACGCCACGGTCTGGATTAAGGTTGCGGAAGATCTAGATAGTTCACCAAGGACAATCTACATCTACTATGGTAATTCAGGAGCAAATACAGCTAGTAACGCCTTGTTGACCAAAATCGCCCAATTAAGAGAACACGAAGCACATTCTGGTTATTATCCTGCGTTCCTCTTTTCACTGCCCGACAACAGATTGTTCATTGAATCATCTGAAGAAGGTCTAGGACACAGCTACGAATTTTTCGTTGTTCCTCGAAGTTGGATAAATGGTAAATATCTCAGATGGAATTGGGAAGGCGATAGAGGCTATTGGGAATTCAGATATTTCGCATACATGAGAATCTATGATGGAGCTTACGATAGAGCTTCAAGCATCGACTTTCCCACAGGATCTCTTATTCTGCTAAAGGGGAATGGAATACTTCAACAAATCATAACGGGTGGAGGAGCATTTGGACCTGATACTGAAGAACTCTTGATCGACGTTAGTGGGGGTTCAGAGGAGTTTTGCACTGTTGTCTTCTTGCTTGGTGATGGTTGGAATTCGGTGGCTACCAAATTATGGGTCGACTGGATAGAGATCAATACGGGAAGTGGAGGGAGTGGAAACTTAGTAACCATTAATCATGAGGAACACATAACAATGGAACAAACTGCAACCTATTCTGATTATGGAATCTACCATAAATATGTGTCGCCCGAGCCTACGCATGGCTCATGGGGACCAGAAGAGACTTCTCCCATACCCACGATGCTCTCTGTACAGCCTGCAAATATCACAGACGCAACACTTGATCCTGGCTCATCTTTCAGTGTCAATGTCACAGTAGCCGATGTTCAACAGCTCTGGGGTTACGAGTTTTTCCTTGACTATGATACAAGCATTCTGACAGCTACTAGCTTCGGAATCTACCCACCATTCCTAAACATTATTCCAAGTGGAAGCGGAATCAACGATACAGCAGGTAGTGTCCATCTAACCGCATACACATACAGCGGCGATCCTGATGGTCTCAACACAACAGAATCCACACCAATCGCATGGATAGAATTCAATGTAGATTTCATGGGAACCTCTATCTTGGACCTGAATGGCACAAAGCTGTCGGACATATTCGGAATCCCAATAACCCATGCGACCGTTGATGGCTTCTTCGACAACAGGCATGTCATCATGGCAACTGTAAACATCAACCCGGACTTCTTGAGTCTGAAGACGAGTGACGAATGGATAATAAGTCACATCGAGCTTCCTGAAGGCTTCAATAAACATGACATTGATACATCTTCAATCCTGCTGAATGGTACAGTTCCAGCTGATGTAGGAGCTTCTACACCAGGGAAGGCGTACTTCAGCAGAGCCTTAGTAGAGTCGTTCATCTACAACCAAGGAATAAGATATGGTGATGTTGTACTAAACATAACTGGCGAGTTGCTTGGCGGTATACCTTTTGAAGGTACGGACGTTGTCTTTGTTAACTATGGTGGGGACATAAACGGCGACGGAACAATCGACATATTCGATATGGGAGTGGTTAGCGCTCACTGGTATCCTGGACCACCAATTGGACCTTTGGGTTATGATTCAGCTCCTGATATCAACAGTGATGGAGCAGTCGACATATTCGACGTCGGCCTACTCAGCTTCAACTGGGGACAAACACCTCCTTAAACAATCCCCATTCCCTCTTTTTTGTGGTGAACCGAGAGTTTTTCCCAGGTTTTATTAATGATGGGATTTTTGCATCCTCAGACTATTAACGCGCGTGTCAAGAAAAAGCAGAATATACAGGCAAAATCTTATTGCCCGCAATAAGTCTTGCTTTACTGTGCTTTCTTCGGGAGAATGGAAGTGAAACAAATGACTGATGATGTGAAGCTGGTCTTTTTAGCTAATGGGAAAAGCATCCATATCAAAAGATGGTCAACGCATTTTGCACTCAAAGGATATGATGTTCATCTGATAACTTTTACCGCGAAACCTATCAAAGGCGTGAAAATTCATGAATTAAGATATTTCGGAAAACTTGCCTATCCTATAAGAATACGGAATATAAGGAAGGCAGTTGAAAAAATCAATCCCGATATTTTGCATGCACATTATATGTCTCATTACGGGATTTATGGTGCGTTGACGGGCTTTCATCCTTACATTGTCTCCGTTTGGGGAAGCGATGTTCTGAGAACTCCGCAGGAATCCAAGACACGTAGAATTGGAGTTTCCTACGCTTTGAATAGAGCCGATTACATAACAACAACAGCTGAGTTTATGAAAGGATATCTAATCGAAGCCTTTGACCTGCCGCAGAACAAGATAGTGCGAATTCCTTGGGGTATAGATCTGGAGACCTTTCATCGAGGGTACAGAAAGGAAGTAAGAACCGCCAAAAGGTCATTAAAAATAGAAACAAACGCCCCCATCATACTCAGCAACAGACACATGGAACCGAAATATGAGATTGAAGATATCGTGCGTGCTATCCCTCATGTCCTGAAGTCGCATTCAGATGCGATATTCGTGTTCATAAGAGGTATTGGCTCACCTGAATTTGAGAGCAAGATCAAACGAAAAGCTCAGAAATTAGGCGTCGCTAATAACACGCGTTTCATTTCAAAGCACGTAACTCCGAAGGAGATGGCCATCTATTTGAACATGGCAAATGCATTTTTATCAATACCGAAGACTGATCAATTTGGAGGTAGTGTAATGGAGGGAATGGCTTGCGGCTCGATTCCAGTTGTGAGTGATATAGAAGTTTACTATCAATATCTGAAAAATGAGACAAACGCTCTCTTTGTCAATCCAGAATCTCCCAAAGAGATGGGAGAAAAGATAATCTACGCAATTAGGCACCCTGAGATAAGAGATGACTATTACCTGATAAACAGAAAAATTGTAGAGGAAAAGGAAGATTGGGGGAAAAACGCTAAGAAAATGGAAGAGCTCTACAGGCAGGTGTTGGGTAAAACTCGCAAGTGAAGCGTATGAAGTTGATCCAGTTAGGGATCTTGTGTCTTCTTCATAACCAAAACTTAGTTCTTTTCTTTTCTAGTTTCGTCTTCTCCCCAATATGTTCGTAGGAGTACTTCAAGTGTTATCAAGAAAGCTATTTTCTCGCTATTATTCTTGACGCCGCTGTAGTGTTCTTTCACCACTTTTCTCACGAATCCCTCTCTCAAATAACCCAATTTATAACACAAAGAATTATGATTCAGAAGAGTTTCAACAAGGAATTTTTTCCAAGCATGATTAGTTCTCCACACCTCGCCCAAGTCTATGTAATAATGCTTGTTTGGCAAGTAGATCCTTCTCCGGGAGAGCTTCCAAAGAACACGTTTGGTTAACCGTATGAATTTGAGATAAAGCCTCCCTAGCCTCCAGAGAAAGTCAGAAGCATTCGCTCGAACCATTGTTTTTACATACGGTATGCGTGCCGACTCTTTATTCAGATCAGATAGGAATTTTTTGTATATATGGTGGTCAAGTCTGTATTCAGGCGGTATCTTGGATATGACATCGATAACTTCATTGTCAATCGTTGGTAGCGATTCCTCTACGAATTCTCTTGCAATTATGCTTCCCAAAATTGTGTATCGTCTGAAACGTGTGTTTATGGTGAAGTAATCTGCCTTGTTAAGAAGGTTGTCACCCTTTGCATTCCTAACAGCTTCAGCGAATTCACGCTGAACATTGTCAATTATGTGGCCTAGTCTTTTGCCTAATAGCTTTCTCATCTCAGACGAAGAGAATAATGTATATCGTTTATCTAAAGCCAGGGTCAAGTCGGTAATGTTCTGAGCTTGAGCCATCTTGGCAGTCAAAAAGCTTCCGCCTAACGTTGCGTCAAGTATGAATCCTTGAAGAAAGACTTCTATCCCCATTTCACGAATTTTCTCATAAGCGAAAGGAATGAAGCCAACGGCAATCGTGTCCAAACCATCAGTCAAGTAAACGACATTTTCAGCATATCTAACTAGATCACTTGGGTTCAGCTTTATTAGAGTATGGCTCTTAAGACCTAATTTGTTTGCCACCATTTTGGCTACTCTGAACTCATTGCAGTTCTCAACTCCAAATGTGTATGCATTGATCTTACTCAGTTTTTCTTCGCTTATGGCGGCACAAACCGATCTTGAATCAAGTCCTCCGCTCAACGAAATACCAAGTTTGGCCTTATCTCCGATTCTCATGTTAACTGCTTTTCTAAACTTCTCCAAAAGCTCTCTGACAAAATTTTCTTCTTTTTCATCGTAGTCCGCTAGGTAGTTCAAATCCCAATATTTCTCGATTCGTGTCTTTCCTCTGTGGAATTCCAAGAAGGAAGCAGACGGCATCAGCTGAATTCCTTTAAACCAAGTGTCATTGCCCAGTATGCCTAGTTGACCGTAACGAAAGAATTTGACAATAGTCCTTTCGTTCAAGATTTTTGGATAGGGATGTTCCAATATAGCTCTAGCAGTGGAAGCGAAAACTAATTTTCTGTCTTCAAGCGCATAGTATATGGGTCTTGTTCCATAGCGATCATTTACTACTACTAGGTCCCCCTCTTTGTCATTGAAAATCACAAATGCATAAGATCCGTTCAGTTTTGAAAAAGCATCATTGCCAAATTCTTCGTATGCATGAAGAATGTATTCAGCATCATTGCTGGTATGACTGAATCTGTGGCCTAAACCTTTGAGTTTCTCCACCTCTCGTTCGTAACCGTATATTTTGCCATAAGTCATAATCCCTAATGTTCCATCTTCATTCCATACCGGTTGCTTCTCAACATTGAAAATGCCCAAATGCAGACGCGCAATGTGCAGAGAGCGACCACTAAAGCTGTTAACAACAAGCTTATTTCCCATTGAGCTTACCATTGCCGCAAGAGGTTTATCGCCTTTCGAAGCGGCATTACCAGCGTATCCCACTAGCCCTGGCATCTTTTTCCCTAAGCACTCTTTGCCTATGTACTTTTTAAAACTGTTCTGCAAATAATTGCGCGCGCAAAAAACCCATGAAGCTCAAACAGGTTCGGTGGATTATCAGGATTCTCCCCAGTGGGCACTTGCTATGCCAATGTCGAATATGTCAACTGCGTCATCATTGTTTATGTCAGCATTAGCATCATAGCCAAAAGGTCCGACGGGTGGTCCAGGATACCAGTGAGAGCTGATGTAGCCTATGTCAAATATGTCAACGATTCCATCACCATTCACATCAGGAGACCTGCGAACTTCAACTACCGTAGCACAAACATACGCTATGTTTCCCAGCCAGTAAGCTAGGTCTTCGCTGATTAGTATGATACTGGATTGCGCCCCTTCTGCTGTATACTCCCATATTTGGATGGTGTCTGGGTCAAAGCGGAAACCCCATTCGTTTTCATATGTTTCAACGATCCCGCCAATCCACCTCTCGCTCCCATTATAATACAGTTGAACTAGTTGAGCCCAAACTTCATCATCAAACGTCCGCACCTTCAACCTGTCACCATTAAGGTCCTCTATCAATACCCAACGTTCCAACATTGCAGAGGATACAAGAACGTCAGAAGAGGCGAACAACACTAGCAACAAGACTAGCAGCAGGAAAGACAAAGCAGACTTCGTTTTCCGACAGACTCTCTGCAAAACAGTTCCCCGTACAAGTATATAGACAATAAAAGCAATTATAAAGATTCTTGCGCGCGTAATGCGAGGTCAAATGTAATTTGATTCCTTAAGCCTTTTCAAAACCCTTTGAATATTATCTTCTGAAGAACTATGCTCGGTGTCCAACTCAACTTCTGGATTTAGTGGCTCTTCGTAGGGATCTTGAATTCCAGTCATGTTGGTGATGTCGCCTGCCAACGCCTTCTTGTACAGTCCTTTTGGATCGCGGCGTATACATTCTTCTATGGAGCATCTTATGTACACCTCCACGAATTGTGGCAGCTGTTCCCTTGCATAAGCTCTGGTGCTTCGGTAAGGCGAGATCAAAGAAACTATGGCGTTGACCCCGTTTCTGGTGAGAAGCTTGCAGACGTAGATGATTCTTTTGTTGTGCGTGTCTCGATCTTCTTTACTGAATCCCAGTCCTTTACTGAGATTCTTTCGTACCTCGTCTCCATCAAAGACTTCGACTTTCAACCCTTTATTCTTCAGTTCCTTTTCCAAGCCTCTCGCAATTGTGGTTTTGCCTGAACCCGGTAAGCCTGTGAGCCAGACCACAAAGCCACAATCTTTGAAATCACTCATTTGAAAACTTCCTTTATGATTTGTCCTTCCATGTCTGATGGAATCGAGATGTCCATAATCTTCAAGATTGTTGGAGCTACGTCAAGAATTTTAACGTTCGGAATTTTCCTTCCCATTTTTCTGTTTGGATCGCAAAGTATGAAAATGCCATGGTGCGAGTGAACCGCATCATCGGGTCCTTTGTCATTCTCTGACAAATACAACTTGTTGTGCCCGATTGTGCCAGCGGATCTCCATGAAAGATCGTCGAAATAAACAGTCAGGTCTGGATAGTCACCTTTGCCTTCTGGATATATTTCCTCAGGAGTGTAAACCTTAGTATTCCACTGTTCACCATTAACCCCTCTTATAGCTGTAATTTCTTCAATGAGTTGTTTTCTGAAGCTTTCGTAATCTTTCGGTTCTATGACGCCTTGCAGTTCTCTTCCCTTTACGTTGAAGAAAATTCGTGCATGGTAGCCTCCCCAACCCCACGCTCTGGTTTTGCTCCAGTCTACATCTGCTTCTCCCAGAGAAACGACTTTTTGTGTCTTCTTCTTAAGTGTTAGATAGCCTTTTGCTATCAACCACTCGTTTATGCAGAAGGCTCCTTTCATCCGTTTTGCACCATGATCTGAAACCACGATTACAACCGTGTTTTTGTCGATTAATTTTAGCAGTTTTCCTATTTCCTTGTCTATGAACTGGTAGTATTCTTTGATGACATTCTCGTGTTCGTTTCCTGGTTGATACAGGTGATGTTGTTTGTCAAAGAACTTCCAGAATGCATGTTGAATTCGGTCTACTCCGATCTCAACAAATGTGAGAAGATCCCATGGCTTATTAGTCATCAAATATTCAATAACTCTGAACCTTTTATCAGTCATTTCGTAGAGCTGTTTTAGTAGGTGTTCTTTCTGTTCGGTTCGAAACGCAACATCTATAAGATATTCTCCAACTTGTTCTTGGATTTCTTTTTTCAATTCCTTTGGATAGGTGTAATCTCTCTCTGTTGTCGGAGTTATGAAGCAAGATATCAGATAGCCATTGACTGGTTTTGGTGGATAAGTTGGTGGAACACCTATCACTATTACTTGTTTCTTATATTCCCCCAGTATATCCCACAGAGTTTTTTCCTTAACAGCAAGCGAATGGGCAATCCAAATGTCGCTGTAGGTTCCAGGTTTCCGATGTCTGAAACCGTAAAGCCCAAGTTTTCCCATGGTCTTACCAGTAACCATCACCATCCATGCAGGTATTGTTATCGGAGGATGGGTGCTTGTCATACGGGCATAGACGCCATTTTCCATAAGATGCCTCAAGTTAGGAAGATCCTCATAGAAATCTTCAAAAACGAGTTCTGGAGGGGCAGCATCGAGGCCTATAACTAAAACCTTCTTGTTCATTGCTATCTATCCACAAAGGGATTTGAGTGTTCAGCGATGATTTGAGCAACTTCTGGGCGCATTAATTCTTTAGGAGGTTTCTCCCCATCTTCGAATATGGCTCTGATCTTGGTGCCACTAAATGTGGTATGTTCTTTTTCGCTGTGAGGACACGCCTTTTCATGGGTGATTCCCCCACATGTTCTGCAATGAAAGAAGGATTTGAAAAATAGCGGACTTATGCCTAGATCTGGGAATTCCTCAAAGATTTTTTGGGCTGCGTAGGCTTCATAGTAGTTGCCTACACCGGCGTGGTCTCTGCCAACAATGAAGTGTGTGCATCCGAAGTTTTTTCGTATAATAGCATGATGGACAGCTTCTCTCGGTCCACCATATTTCATTTCGTAGAGCAATATGGACATTACTGCCCTGTCCTTCAGGTAGTAGTTTCTAATGAGTGCGTCGTAGGCCTCCAAAATGACGTCATCTTTGAAGTCGCCCTTCTTTTTCTTTCCAATAACAGGATTGATGAAAACCCCGTCCACAAAAGTAAGCGCGGTCTTCTGCACGTACTCGTGTCCCAAATGAGGTGGATTTCGTGTCTGAAATCCAACAACAGTTCTCCAACCTTTCTCTCTGAACAGAACTCTGGTTTCCTTAGGACTCAGCTTATATCTAACGTAAGGACTATTCAAGGCATCTATCAAACTGATTTTGCCTGCAAAGAACGTGCCATTCATCTGTTTAATCTTTGCCACACCTGGATGAGCAGAATCTACAGTGCCATATGTTCTTCTGACTATTTCTTCTTTCTTGAACACATATTTCTCCTCGATTTGCATGAGTGCTAACGGTTGAGCTTCAAAAAAGAGAGCCAGAGTGTCTCCTTCTTTGATCGTTCTCGCGTTTTCTCTTTGCGTGTCAAGGATGATCGGTATTGTCCATGGAAGATCGCATAGTAATCGTTTTCTGTGAAGTACGTTTTCAAGTTCTTGAGAGTTTAGAAATCCCTCTAGCGGACTGTAAACTCCGTTTGCAATATTTTCTAGATCGCTGGCTAAATCTCTGGAAACTTGGATTCGTTTTAATTCTCCTACTTCTCTTACGGCTCTTTCTTTTTCTTTCCCTTCGAGCACCCTGTCCACGAGCTTGCCGCCGTGTGGTCTAGGCATTCTGGACACCTTAGTCTATGTAGCCCAAAGCTCTTAATCGAGCCTTAATTCGTTCTTCATCTTCTTTAGTGAACGGTTCCTCTTCTTCCTCTTTTTCTGCTACAATCTCCCTTAAAACATAAGTCACGTAGCTGGAAACCGATGTGAATCCAGTTCCCTCAATTCTTTCTTTGATCTTGTCAAAAAGCGGTGTTGGAATCGATATGGTTGTGAACTTCTTTCGTTTGGAGGTTTCCCTTCTTTGGGGCATCAAATACCACCGATTATATCTAATTAGACTGTAATTACATGTAATTAGGAATATAAGTTTTATTTTTTCAGCTTCAGAATTGGATTTAACACGAAACTAGGACATCTAGGATTTGAAAACTGAGCTGAAATTTCATTGTTCTGCTTTGAGACTTTAACACGCCGAGTAAAGGCTCAATAGTTGATTTTGTAAACA
>JASFPO010000054.1:0-13432 GCA_050115935.1 Candidatus Bathyarchaeota archaeon
GTCGATTTTTAGCATTTGCCAAGCAGAAATCAAAGAGTCACGTCCGAAAAGAGTGTTATATCTCGGATAGCCAGCATTGAGATAACCGTTTGGGTTCTTTAGGAGATCTATATCACGGCGAAGTCTTCGTTTCACATTTTCTACGTTTACATTATTCCACTCCAGTTGAAGAGATTCTGAGAGTTGTTGAAATCATCTCTGCAAGTCTGACTAAGCCGTTACATCAATGCATTGCCCGACTTCTTGTCGAAGAGATATATCTTGGCTACTGGAAAGCCGAGCCAGAACTCGTCACCCATCTCGGCCTCAAAATCGGGGTCCACTACTGCTTTGACTAAGTAATCTCCTATTTTGAGGTTAAGTATCTGTTTATCTCCAAGGGGCTCTGTCAAATCTAGCCGAGCCTTAATCAGGCCTTTCTTTCTTTTTGCGTCTTTATAAACGAGGATATCCTGAGGCCTCACACCTAGTACGCAAACATCTGAGGTACACTCCTTTGCTGCTTTTGCCACATGCTCAGGAAGAGGGTATCTGAACTCCCCGGTGTCGAGAGTGCAAGGAGTTCCTTCTATCAAGTTGCAGTCGAAGAAGTTGGTGGGTGGAGTACCTATGAAACCAGCTACAAACACGTTGGATGGATGGGAGTAAACTCTGCTTGGAGGATCAAACTGCTGAAGAACACCATCGTTTATGATGGCAACTCGGTCCCCCATAGTCAGAGCTTCGATCTGGTCGTGAGTGACATAGATGGTTGTAACCCCAAGCTCTTTCTGAAGTTTCTTAAGCTCGGCCCTCATGTAAACCCTCAACTTCGCATCCAGGTTGCTCAGGGGTTCATCCATAAGAAAGGCATGGGGTTCCCTGACTATAGCTCTGCCTAGGGCTACTCTTTGCTGTTGGCCTCCGCTGAGTTGTTTCGGCTTTCTGTTAAGAAGCGGTTCAATCTTGAGCAGTTTCGCTACTTGCCGGACTCTTCTGTCGATTTCATCCTGGGGAATCTTCGCGTTTTCAAGTGGGAAAGATAAGTTTTTGAAGACTGTCATATGCGGATAGAGTGCGTAGCTTTGAAAAACCATAGCTATGTTTCTGTCCTTAGGGCTCAAGTCGTTTACAAGTCTGTCTCCAATGTAGATTTCCCCTTCTTCTGGCGTTTCCAGTCCAGCTATGCATCGAAGGGCGGTGGTTTTCCCACAGCCTGACGGCCCAAGCAAGACAAGAAATTCTTTGTCTTTTGCTTCTAGGCTTAGCTCATTGACAGCTACGACCTCGCGGAAACGTTTTGTCACGTTCTTAAGCAGAACCTTTGCCAAGGTGACCATCACGACGACGAGCTCACTGAAATAGTAGAGTCTAATTTCGCACCTAAAAGAGTTTTGAGACAACTCTCAATTAAATATCTTATGACTCTGTAAGACAAAGCTTAATTTTGGGATAGGACGTTCTGAAATATACGTGGACAGCGATGGGTAAAAACACTGTTTCCGTTAGCGAGCTTTCGCTTGGGAGATACGAAGGCACTGCTGGAAAAAAACAAGTGGAATTTATCCAAAGCTTAGCTGAGAAGATCTCTGGACGTTCCGTGGTTCACGTGAACTCTACGTCTTTCGGAGGCGGTGTAGCCGAAATTCTGCATCGTTTGATTCCGCTAATGCGGGATGTTGGACTAGACGCGAAATGGAAGGTGATCAAAGGCACCAACGAATTCTTTAATGCTACTAAAACAATCCATAACTCTCTTCAAGGAATGAAGAAACCGTTAACCGCAGAATTAAAGGACATCTATCTTCAGCAAAACGCTGCCAATGCAGGTCGGATGGAATTAGACTATGATTATGTGGTAATCCATGACCCGCAACCTCTTGCTATAATCAAATACTACCAGAAACAGTATGGCAAATGGATCTGGCGGTGCCATATAGACCTATCCCAGCCCCATCGAAACTTCTTAGCATTCTTAGCTCCTTTTATGAACCTTCACGACGCTTCCATTTTCACCATGAAAAGTTTCGTCAGTAGCTCTCTTAAACTCAAGAGAGTTGCCATAATTCCACCTTCTATAGACCCGCTGAGCGAGAAGAACAAGCCCTTGTCAGACGCCTCGGTTCTTTCGGTTCTAAACAGATACGATGTGGATCCTGAAAGGCCTATCATAACACAGGTTGCGCGATTTGACCCTTGGAAAGATCCTCTTGGCGTAATTGATGTGTACAGACTTGTTAAAAAGAAAATTCCCGCTGTTCAGCTTCTTTTCATTGCAAGCATGGCTGCAGATGACCCTGAAGGATGGATTTACTTTGAAAAGACGGCACGCTACGCAGGAGACGATTACGACATACATTTGCTAACTGATTTGGTGGGAGTGCATGATATTGAGGTGAACGCTTTTCAGAGGGCTTCCAATGTGGTCTTGCAGAAATCTCTACGAGAAGGCTTCGGGCTTACCATTTCTGAAGCCTTGTGGAAAGGAGTTCCGGTAGTAGGCGCAAATGTTGGCGGAATTCCGCTTCAGGTTATCCATGACATAACTGGTTTTCTAGTAAACAGTGTGGAAGAGACTGCAGAAAAAACGACGTATCTACTGAAACACCCCGAAAAGGCAAAGAAAATGGGCGAGAAAGGCAAAGAACATGTGAAAAGGAACTTTTTGATTACTAGACACCTTGAAGATTACCTCAAATTGTTTACTCATCTCTAACAGAGTAATTTCGCGCGAGAGATGAAGAGGTGCCAACCTTGTCCAACTGCTCCTTGAAAAATTTGATTTCAAGAAGATAAACTTCTCCATTGAAAGACGAGTCTGAAATATAAGCAACATCTATTCGGCGTCTGCTTTTTCTCTCATCCACTTACTATGAGAATAAGCAAGGCTACAATTAAGATCAGCGCAATTATTATGAGGGGAAGCAGGGTTGTCGTTAACATCGCAATGAAGATGGCAACGTAGTCTTTCCAGCCTAGGTCCTCCTTTTCGTCTTTTGCCAAATCCTTTTCACCGTTCTGATTTCACCTCTCCACTCTCAAAATCTATTTCGTAGTGACATGCCACTAGATGTCCGTTCTCTCTGTAAAGCGGTGGTTCTTCTTTTTGGCATCGGTCAGTTGCATATGGGCACCTTGGGTGAAAACGGCATCCTGGAGGAATGTTAACTGGGCTTGGAACGTCGCCTTTCAGGAGCACCTCTTTTTTCTGAGCCTCAGGATCAGGTAATGGTATGGCTGCCATTAGATGAAAGGTGTATGGATGATTCGGTGAGTGATAAACAGTGTTCTTGTCTGCTAACTCCACTATCTTGCCTAGGTACATGACTCCGACTCTATCACTCATGTGGTGAACAACAGCCAGATTGTGAGAAATGAACAGGTAGGTCAAATCAAGCTTGTCTTGGAGTTCATTTAAGAGATTCAGAACTTTTGCTTGAACCGATACGTCAAGGAAAGATGTAGGTTCATCCAATATGACAAATTCTGGGTTCACAGCCAAAACCCGGGCTACCGCTACTCTCTGTCTTTGGCCACCACTGAATTCATGCGGAAATCTGTAAAGGTGTTCCTCACTTAATCCGACAATTTGTAGTAGTTCTATAGCTCTACCGTGGGTTTCGGATCGGCTGGAGGCCATACCGTGAATTTTCATAGTTTCCATTAGCATGGAGTTCACTGTTTGCCTGGGATCTAATGAGGCGTAGGGATCTTGGAAAATTATCTGCATTCTGCGACGCAGTTCTCTCAACTTTCTTTTCCGGGCTTTTGTGACGTCAGTGCTATCAAAGTAGATTTTTCCTGCAGTTGGTTCAATAAGCCTTAGGATGCTTCTGGCTGCTGTTGTTTTGCCGGAACCGGATTCTCCTACAAGCCCGAAAGTTTCTCCTTTTTGAACGTTGAAGCTGATTCCATCCACAGCTTTGACGTATCCTGTTGTTCTCTGAATGACTCCACTTTTGATTGGAAACCATGTTTTGAGATTTTCAACGGCTAGAATGTCTTGACCTTCCATTTTGTTCTCCTCAGTATAGATAACAGGCTACTTTATGGTCTTTTGAAACCTCCTTAAGACTTGGGAAATCTCCTTTACACACAGGCATGACAGATGGGCAACGTGGGTGAAATCGACAGCCTGAGGGTGGATCGATTAGGTCAGGCACTATTCCAGGTATGGATGCAAGCCTCTTCACAGATTTCGTGATGTCAGGGATTGCTCTCATTAGCATCTGTGTATATGGATGCAGGGGTTCTTTGAAGATTTTTCTGGTTGAGGCGATTTCAACTGTGTTTCCACCATACATGACTGCAACTCTGTTTGCGATTTCCGCGGCTACTGAGAGATCGTGAGTAATCATGAGAGTTGAGGCTTCTATGACATCTCTTAGTTCTCTCATTAGGTGTAGAATCTGAGCTTGGATTGTTACGTCAACAGCAGTGGTAATTTCGTCCGCGATAAAAACTGATGGTCTTCTGGCCAATGCCATCGCAATCATGCAGCGCTGTCTCATGCCGCCAGACAACTCAAAAGGATATTCTCCCAGGATTCTCTCTGGATCTGGCAACTTCACTATCCGTAGAACATCTGCGCAAAGTGCTTTAACTGTTTTCTTAATCTCAGCCCTTGATACTTTGTCGATGCTAGGAGATCTGCTTGGAGTTTGCTCTTTGAGTGAGAGAAAATCCAGATATGTCATGTTTTTTGACTTGTTTCTTTGGACTGCTGCTGCTTGTTTTATCGCGTCCGTGTTAAGCTTGAATGTTTCTCCAAGCTGGGTTCTTATGGTTAAGACAGGATTGAGAAATGTCATTGGATCTTGAAATACAGATGCGATTTCTTTGGCTCTTATAGTTCTTATCTGGCTTGTTGACTTCTCCAAGAGGTTTTCTCCGTTGAGCAGGATTTGCCCGCCTAGAATCTCTGCGTTTTCAGGTAGTAGCCTAATAACAGTGAGTGCCGTGACTGATTTGCCGCATCCAGATTCTCCGACGAGACCTAGAACTTCTCCTTTGTATAGATTTAGATATACGCCGTTTAATGCCTTAACCCTGCCTCTATAAGTACGAAAATCTAATCTCAAATCCCTTATGTCAAGGATCACATCTTTCTGCTTCATTTGTTTGCCTGGTAACTTTGTCACCTTCTGAGTCTTGGATCAAGGACGTCTCTCAAGCCGTCTCCTACAAGGTTGAAAGCCAATGCTATTAGGAGCATTGTGAGTCCTGGAAAGACAATTAGCCATGGAGCGTCAAATATGTGTCCGTATCCGTCGGCTGCGAGGTTGCCCAGTTCTGGAAGAGATGGGGTAGGTGAAAATCCCAGGAACATGAGAGCTGAGAAGGTTAGGATGACTCCTCCGAAATCCAAGGTGACCTGAACCAGTATTGGATATATAGAATTTGGTATGATGTGCCTAAACAGGATTCTGAGGTGCCCAGCGCCAAGTGCTCTCAAGGCTTCAACATAGGATTTCTCCTTCTCACCTAGTATTTGCCCTCTCATGAGCCTGACATAAGGCGGCCACCACACCAAAAGAATCGCAAGCCTCAGCGTCTCTAACGACCTGCCAAACATAGCTGCAAACACTAATGCAAGGACTAGGCCTGGAAACGCAAGAAAGATGTCGGTGGTTCTGAGTATTGCTTCATCCACTGCTCCGCCAACATATCCTGCTAGAGCGCCGAGCAACGTACCAAAGAGTGCGGCCGCCACAGTAATGATGACAGCATTTTCTATGTCAACGGGTATAGCAAGTACTATCATAGCAAGTAGATCCCTCCCCCAACGGTCGGTGCCCAAATAGAAGAATTCTGGACCGTCATGGAGGAAAATTCCTGGACCCCAGTCGATGAAATGTCCCCTACTCCATGAGTAGCTTCTCTCAAATGGATATCTGCCTCCATATCCGCGTGGCGTGGCCAAGTTTGGATCAACAATGAAATTGGCAAAGAGAGCCAAAAATATGAAAAAGACTGCTATTATCGAGCCTCCCATAACCAAGGGGTTCCTTCTCAAAAGGAATAGAGTGTACTTGAAATCAGCCCATCTGGCTGCCCATTCTCCGGTTCTAGCTTCTACGCCAACCCTTTTCACCTTTTCTCCTCCTAATACTTTATCCTTGGATCAAGGAAGACATAGGCAACATCCACCACAAGATTGGCTAACACAATGATTGCAGCTAGGATGAGGGTATATAAGAGCAGAAAGTTGCTGTCCCCTTGAAAAACTGCTTGAAGCGCAAGCTGCCCTACTCCTGGCCATGCAAAAACAAACTCAGTGATCATAGCTCCACCAAGGAGGGCGGCAAAGAACATGCCAGTGAGCGTTACTGCTGGGATCAGAGCGTTCTTGAGTGCATGTCTATAGATTACGACTCTTTCTCTGAGCCCTTTTGATCGGGCTAAGATTATGTAATCTTGCCGCAGGACTTCCAGCATGCTAGCTCTGACAATTCTGGCTAAGAAGCCCAAACTGATGAAGGCCAAGCTGAAAGCAGGTAGGATCAAGTGACTGAGCGCATCTAGCGTGAATTCTAGATTGCCTGCGATGAGTCCATCTAATACTGGCATTCCTGTTATTCTGGAGACAACTCCTTCCATTCCGCTTGCACCTGTACTTGGAAGATTGGGGAGTCCCCACAGTGAGAAGTAGAAGAAAAACACTAGTTGGAGCATGAAGCCGAACCAATAAGAGGGAGTAGAATAGCCTGTTAACGCGATAATTCGTGAGATGTGATCTGGAATTTTGTTATTCTTGACAGCAGAAATTATTCCTAGCGGCAATCCGATAGCTACAGTCAGGACAATTGCAGCCAGAGACAACTGAACTGTGTAAGGGAAGCTGTTGAAGAAAACTTCACTTACCGGGCGACCTTGGGCATATATTCCGGCAAGACCCCAATCGCCATTTGCGACATCCTGCAACCAGAAGAAGTATTGTATGTGAAGGGGTTGGTCGAATCCATGGATTCTTCTCACTTCAGCGATTTGTCCAGCAGTCATCCTAGGATGAATGTAAGGAGCCACTGGGTCAAAGCCTGTTGGGAAGCCTCGAGCAAGGTAGAAAACAATGATGCTGACGCCGAGTAGAACGAAAATCATCAGTATGAGGCGCCTAATTACATATTCGTATATTTTCAGATGGTTAACCTCCCAGATTGTCTTTTTGAGCAGAGCTATAAAAACTTACTGAATGCGCACTCTACAGAATGTAAACGATGACGCTTCATATGTCATTGGTCCTTCTCACATTTTTTCCTAGATTCGAAGAAGAAGACAGTTCTAAAGAATATAGCTTTGCGAAATTTGGCAGAAATAAAAAAGGGGGGAATTTTGTCTTTTTGCTATGGTTGCTCGTAGTACATTGTTGACCAGAGGTCGACGCCGTAGTTTATGTTGACCCACCAGCCCTTCAGCCACGTTGAACGAGCGAATTGTAAGGTAGGATGCCACCACACCATGTATGTTAATGCTTCGTTTGCTAGTTCGTTCATTGCGTCGTTTTTCTCTAGCAGTGTGTCCAAGTCGCCGGCTTCGTCTGCGGCAACAGCTTCATCGTAGAGTGTGTCTAGGGCTGTTAGATTCCAGAGGTTCCAAGAGAAGTACGTTCCTGATGACAGATACATGGGGGCTAACCAATTCATCACGTGGTTGTAGTCGCAAATCCAGCCACCCATGTACGAATCGATTAGGTGGCTTGAGGCCAACGTGTATTGCTGTCCACCTGGGACGATGACAACGTTAAATCTTATGCCCATATCGAGGTCGTCAGCTATTGAATTAAGGCTGTCTGCCATTTGCGTTAGAACTTGCTGGAACTGGTCCGCTCCTGCTTGCACATAGAACTCAACAGTTTTTGGATGAGCAAAATCAGATCCGAACGAATTATCAATAATTCCACCCGGAACTGGTGTCCCATTGTAGAACGTGAAACCATCATGTGGCAGTGGTCCGTCCCTTGAAGCGTTGAGCAGTTCTTCAGCTCTTGTTAGATTGAATGAGAATGTTGGTGCAACATCTGTGTTGTATGAACCTGCGGGGAATGTCCCCGGTGGGACAATGTTGCTTGCCACAACACCAAATCTGTTGTTCACATTTATGTTCATATCAGTGATATTGACTGAGCTTGCCACTGCCATTCTAATTCTCCAGTCTGCGAATGGCTGCCAGCTTTTCAGTGATCCATCAGGGTTTGTGACGTTGGTGTTGAAGTCAAGCCACCAAGTGGTGAATTGGGAGAACGGTCCATGTTCATATACACCTGAGATTATTGATTCGAGAGTTCCTTCGTCGATCCATTTGTCGCGGTCAACTACTTGGAACATGTTAGCGGTGGGAACTGCTATTCCTGTAGCTGTTTGAGCCTTTAGGTTGAGTAGCCTTGTGGTGAAGCTTGGAATGTATTTGTACTCGATTGTTTCTATTCTCGTTTTGTCTGGTGGCGGCAGATTCATAGGATTGTCGTCTTCGTCGAGTGGACCTCCCCAATAGTCTTCGTAAGCTTGCAACGTGATTGTGTATGGAGTAGTGGTTTCAACACTTTCCACGGTGTAGGGGCCTGTGCCTATCTCCCAGCCGTCTTCAGGGAGAACTAAGCTGGTGTCTCCTTTGCCTGCCATATTCACGAAGTATTTGGTGTAGTTTCCATCCCAAGTTCCCCAAGTGGTGTTAGCTGCGTATTCCATCTCAACTGTAGAAGTCGGCGAAATTATGGCTGCCCATGGACCTGCTAGAATTGGGAAGAACTGCGTTGTTGGAGTCATGATGTTCAATCTAACCTTGTAAGGATCGTCATCGAATGTTTCAACGAAGTTCTGATCAAGAACTGCTTTGACCCAAGCTTCATCATAATCTTGAGCGTCACCGCTCATGGCATCGCTCAAGCTTGTATTGAGTAGTTGCTGAACCATCCAAGCCGCTTGACTTCCAGGGTTAATTCCATCGCCGCTTGTACCGTCGATGATCAATAATCTGTTGAGGCTAAACCAAACAGCTGTCGCGTTAAAGGGTGTTCCGTCTTGGAATGTTATGTCTTGACGTAAGGTGAAGTTATAATGCAGCTGGTCGGTGCTGACTGTTGGCTCTTCTTCGGCCAACCATGGGATAATCTTGCTGGCGTTATCCCTCTCATACCAGAGAAGCATTTCAACAGAATGCCACAGCGTCCAATAGTCAAACTGATAGTATGAAACGTGTGGGTCAAGCCATTGGTAAGTGGCTCCAGTCTCGAACACGATCTTGTTGTCTTGCACGAAGATTGGAGCACCAGCGGTAACGGTAAATGTGCCTGTTGCCGTCATTCCAGGGATGCTTACGGTGTAGTCGCCAGGATCTTTTGTGACAGTCCACGAAACAGTGGTTTCCTCTTCACCCTCCAACGTTATAGTCGTCTCTGCCTCTTTCACATTGTTCAAAAGCAATGTTACTGTTCCAGTGATTTCGGCTCCGGCAGTATTGGTGACATTTACTGAGATGGTGACGTCTCCGCCTTCTGCAACCGACGCGGGCGATACTAGGAGATTGCTGAATTCGAACTCTCCTGGCGGTGGTGTTACCGGTGTTGGCTGGGTTAAGTAAATGTACAATACACCTATGAGACTTGCTGCTAAGATCACTATTATTAGTATAAACACTGCAGTAGTCGTTGCTATTCCTTTTTTCCTCAAGTAAAACTCCTCCGTTCCCGTATTTGTAGTACAACATTATTTAACCTTTACGTATTCATTCTAAACCCTTTAAATTCCTCTGTTCAGAAATCACCGGAAAATATCATCTAGTTTGATGCTTGCCAAGCATTTCTTTGATAGTTTTAACTTCGAAACGTGCTATTATGGATTTGCTTGATTTCAGATGTGTAGACAACAAAAAATCAGTTAAATTCCTCGCAGTGTCCTATTAATATGTGGACTATTCAGGAGTTAGGAGTAAGTGGCTTTAGTCGACTATTTCATCTTTTTATGGGCGATTCTACTTCTCGTGATTGGCCTAATCTTCGAGGCCTCAGGCTTTGGCATCTTCGTTGCAGGACGCCTAGACGGCTTCATTCTTATTATCATCGGACTGACCATGTTTTCAGCGGGCTGGATTCTCAGTGGTGCACGAGGATCTTGGTGTGCAGCAGCTGCAGTTCTGAACATGTTCGACACCGCATCAACCGTTGCATCTTGGAGCTTGGAGATTAACCCAATCGTCTTGGCAGCGGGACCTACGATATTTATGATAGCCAAGATCACGTGCTCACTGACTATCATGCTATACGCAAAGCTAAATGCAAACCCACGAAACGGAGGAATTGCATTAACAGTGTTTTTTACGATCATTGTGGGATGGAACCTAGGGCAACACTTGACAGCATATCTAGGTCTCAAAGGCTTCGCCTATGGAGTTCTCCTCGGGGCTGTGTTTAGCTTCTTAGCATCAGCAACCATTCTATATACACTCTTCATGAGCAGAAGAAGCACGCCAGAAACTTGATGAGCGACGGAGCCATGAAGATAGTATACAAAGACGAAGCTAATGCTCCGTTCGGGGTCCATGCAAAAGTTTAATTTTTGCGTCGTCTCAACTTAACCCAATCAAAATGAAGGTGTGTCCAGTTGAAGGAACCCTTTGCCGAGTTTGTTAAAAAAGAGTTGAGACCCAACACTCTATTAATTACATGTGGGCTCCCAGGAACTTGGAAAACAGAGACATCACAAGAAGTCTCTAAAATCAAGGGATACCCCGTTCTTCGAACTGATCTGATTCGCCTGGAAGTTCTCAAGAATGAAGATATCTTCGACGAAAAAGTTGCGTCAAGTATGGTTAAGCGGGAGCTTGTTTATAATGAGATGTTTCGCCAAGCAGGAGATATTGCCAAGAAGGGCCAAGGCGTAATATTGGATGCCACTTTTGTCACCCAGCAGCTGCGAAGGCGTGCTGCTGAGATTGCTGCAAAGCGCAACATGATCTTTGTCATACTTCAAACACATTGTTCTGAAGAAGCATCCATTGCGAGAATTCTGAGGAGAACTAAGGAGAATTATGAGTCAAACGCTCTAACTAGGCAAGCATATCTTAACAACAAGAAGAGGTTTGAATCTGTTGATTTGGATGACTTAAAAAGGATGCGACCACAACTCCAAATAGTGCACTTAACAGTGGACACGGAGTATGATCCTCCTAGAAATTGGCACATAATTGGGATGGAGAAAAGGTAACTGGACCCCGTTTCACAATGATAATAGACCTGCATATTCATTCAAAAGACTGCTCTGACGGAAACTTGACTGTTGAGGAAATTGTCAAGGAAGCTAAGAGCAGAAATATCGGGTTAGTATCGATAACCGATCACGACTCGATTGGGTGTCAAGAGAAGGCTATAGCTTTAACGAGGGAAAATGGAATTCTCTATCTTTCTGGGGTCGAGCTAAACGTGACTTTTTCCCATCCCCGATATTACAACGGCAAATCAGTATCACTAGATCTCCTAGGTTATCAATTTGACATAGAGAACAGGGAATTGAAGAACAAACTTCAACAAATTGCCAGATATCGAGAGAAAAGAGCTGCAAGGATCTTGGATAGGATTAATGCAGAATTCGAAAAAGAGAGATTTCCAAAATTGACGAAGAACGATTTAAGAAAGATTCGAGATTCCGTTGATGGAGTACTTGGGAGGCCCCACATCGCGGACTATTTGGTGAGAGCGGGAATTGTTCAAACCAGACAAGAGGCGTTTGATGAGTATCTAGTTGCTTGCAATGTTCCCAAGTATCCTCTCTACCTTGAGGAAGCTTCGAAACTGGTGAGAAATGCTGGAGGAACAATAGTCTTAGCTCATCCCAACGATCCTCATGGAACCTCACTTGTGAAGCTCACTGAATTGCTACACGAGCAGACAGAGATAATCGAGGAATCAATTCTAAGACACATTGATGGCATAGAGTGTTGGCATTCCAGAAATGATCCTTCCACAACAAGTCATTACATAAAGTTTGCAGAAAAACATGCACTAATCATGACTGGAGGAAGTGATTGCCATCAAAAGCCGATTCTTATGGGGGCGGTGGAAGTTCCCGATTATGTAGCAGAGCAATTCAATATCTGAGTGGGCTCTTCCTGATCAGATGGTCTTTGCGTATGTGGAGGCTAGTTTGAAGTATGACTTCGCTTCTCTAGTTGCTTTACTCTTTTCCTCATTACTTATGTTAGGGTCTTTGAGTTTGAAACTGGCGACTTTTCCTCGCACGTAGGCTCGATAGCATTTGTAGAAAGGGTGAAGTTTTGTCAACTCTTGGTCTCCTGAATATTTGACATATCTTTTGACAAAGAAGCTTGACAGATCGCTCCGGTTTTTGAAGTCCAAGTCCATCGCTAGGAAGGCAACGTCTGAGGCAATGTCAGAATACCTGAATCTTTCGTTGAATTCTATTGCGTCGAAAATGTAGATTCGGTCTGTAACAAATATGTTACCCGAGTGCATGTCTCCGTGACAGTCTCTAACTCGACCTTGTTCCACTCTCTTCTGAAGAAAGGACACATTTCTCTTCATAAAGTCGTCAATTGTTTCATGAATTAGTTTGAAATCCTTCGTGGATATCGTCTTGTTTACAAACTCCTGAGTTTGCTCGAAATTCTCCGTCCAATTCCTTTCTAT
Source organism: Candidatus Bathyarchaeota archaeon (assembly GCA_050115935.1). Classification (GTDB taxonomy): domain Archaea; phylum Thermoproteota; class Bathyarchaeia; order Bathyarchaeales; family Bathyarchaeaceae. The sequence goes on from JASFPO010000054.1 coordinate 12,617, forward strand.
TATCTCCAGAGAGCCGAACTCGCTTATCCTCCCATTCGTTTCTGCGTGTGAATGGAAATCCGCGATGATCTCTGCCGTTCTATCAATGAGGTTATTATCCACTTTGTTCTCTTCAAGTAGTTTGCTCATCATCTTTTCTTGAGGCATTCTCTTCATCTTCACCGCGTATTCAATGGTTTCTCCTTCGCCTCTTATCCTGATGATATTGGATCTGTTGATAGGAACAACCTCAATGTACATGTCTTCGCACAGCCGTCTGTTCAGCTCTAACTCTTTTTCGCAGAAGAGATGTCTCTTTTCAAGAGTTGTGAAGTCTAGGAATCCAAGGTCTACGGCCTTCTTTACTTTGTAGACAAGATTTCTGGTTAGAAAGACATAGGATATGTGGGTCTGAATCAATTCGATTTGACCGGGTTCTTCTTCGTAAGCTTCAGGCTTCATTAGAGCCTTCACGACTTGCTTTTGATTTTTAAGATTGGAGAGAGACATTTGTTTGATTTGCTCCATTTGGGCGTTGGACAATCTTTCTGTTGTGGATAAAGACTAAATGAGACATATAGAGATATCTCCCTAATTAGAAGTAATTTCGAAACGTAAAGACAGGAGATTGAGCTTTCTGTGAACCCATTGATGAAGAGAGAAAGCAATTCAGTAGCCTCCCCTCAAATCTGACGTTCTTCTTCCTCTGGAAGACCTAATGCTTTCAAACAGTCTATGGCCTTCTCAACCAGTTTTTTCGCCTCAGTATCTGTTAGTTCCAGCTCAAAAGGATCATGGACTAGCTTGTTCCTAACATCTTTCACTTCCATCATTTTA
>JASFPO010000055.1:0-12861 GCA_050115935.1 Candidatus Bathyarchaeota archaeon
GGACAAGACTAATGGTTCAATTCTTATCCCAACAAGCCTAGATCGAGTTTCAACAGCCATTATCGCAGCTAGCTTAGAAAGTATAAACCGCGTTGGTCCATGCGACTCAAAGGTTGTGCTAGACAAGGTAGAAGACATACGAGATGCTAGACGAAGAGCCATAATTGGCAGAGCCAAGCAGATCCTTCACGAGTGGACCATTCGAAGTCTTCCAAGCACTGAAGAGATCTTTCGAGAAGTCTCTAAAACTCTCAAAGCGCCAAAAGTAGAAAACTATGGGCCAGAGAAGCTGTCTGCAGGACCTCGCATCGACGACGCAAAAGAGATAATAATAGTTGAAGGTAGAGCCGACGTAATCAATCTGCTGAAATGTGGAATTGGAAACGTCATCGCGTTGGAAGGCGCTAAGATCCCTGAAACTATAATAAAACTAAGTAAAGAGAAAGAAGCAACAGCCTTCTTGGACGGAGACCGCGGAGGCGACCTCATCCTAAAAGAACTGCTGCAGGTGGCTCACCTTAAATTCATCGCTAGAGCTCCTAAGGGCAAAGAAGTCGAAGAATTGACCTCCAAGGAAGTTCTAACTATACTTCAGCAAAGAGCGCCAATAGAGAAGATTAAGCCACGCAGAGTCAAAGAGCGGCGAAAGATAATTGTTTCAAAGCAGATTGTTGAGAGCACAAAGGAGTTGAAGGGAACGCTTGAGGCAGTACTTTTCAATGGAAAAATGGAGCAGATCAAAAGGCTTCCAGTGAGCGAACTCGCTGAGAAACTTCAAAAAGTTGATGGTGTAGACACCGTTGTTTTCGACGGCGTAATAACCAAGAGGCTTGTAGACATCGCAGATAAGAAGAAAGTGAAACACCTTGTAGCAGCTCGCGTTTCAAACACAGTCAAACAACCATTAAATGTCAACCTATTGACATTCACCGACATCGAAAACTAAGTCACCTTAGAAAAGAACGACATATGACGAACTGATTACGCAATTATCGGAACTCATGCCGAGCTACCCCACATTTATAGCAATGACTGATGAAGAAGTGGAAAAACTCACAAAAAGAGATAGCAGAAACTTAACGTTTGCAGGATCAGAACATCCCCTCGTTGAAGATATCCCTGCAGAGCTCAACTTTTTTATGCTCCATCACATATGAGGCTAGAGAGAAGGCGATCCTATGAAGGTTCTCATTTGGTTCGACATGGAAGGAGTTTCCGGGATAGACAACCCCAGAGTGTGCGATTTCGGTTCCCCACTTCTTCAAGAAGGACGTAAACTTAGCACTGCTGACGTAAATGCAGTAATTCGTGGTTTGAAGCGAGGCGGCGCGACTGAAATCAGCATATTTGACGGACACGATTTTGGGGGGAATCTTATTGCTGAGGATTTAGATCCCTCTGCAAATTATCTGAGCGGAGGATGGGAAGACACACTTGCCGAACTCATCAACACCCAAGCTTTGGCGAAGTATAATGCCTTGGTACTTGTTGGTCACCACTCACAGAGCGGTACAGTGAACGGTTTCTACGCTCACACTGTTAACCCTGACGTGGCATTACGTTTAAATGGACAATCAGTTGGCGAGATAGAACTAGCTGCTTGGCTTGCGGGGTATTTCGGGGTACGGACGATAATGGTTTCAAGTGATGAGGCAGGTGTTAATGAGGCAAAGTCACTTCTTCCTGGAATAGAAACAGTTGCTGTGAAGAAGAAAACAGATTCTGGGGTCGAGTGTTTTCCGCTAGATGAAGTTCATGCGCAATTAGAGGAGACAGCTCTCAATGCCCTCGGTAAGTTGGAAGAATTTAAGCCCTACACTCTCCCAACTCCAATCAACATTGACATTCTCTACAAACTGCCGAAACTTGCAGATAACATGGCACTTTTCCCAGGATACAAGAAGAAGGATGAAAGAACAGTAACTTATGAAGCGAAAGATTATCTGGAAGCTTTTTGGGCTTTCACTGCTTTTCAAGCCATTCTTCCGGAATTCGTTGCATCATTTTTCAGGCAGATGCTTAGAAAGGTCAAGAGAACTGTAAATGTAGACTTGAAGACAATTCAAAGCGAAGTGACAGCAGAACTGGAGAAGGAGTTCATTCCTTTTCCTCCAATCAATCTGCACGCGCGAGTAGAGAGAAGAATTTCTGAAGATCAAGCTCGTTCGCGCACAAAAAGTTAAAATGTTCCGATCCGAAACATCACCAAAGAAGACTCTGACATCAATTGGGATGTAGATGTTATGAAGGAAAACTCTGTCATTCAAACTATGCTTGCCCACAAATCAATCCGAAAATACACAGATGAAATGCCCTCTGAAGAGGTTATAAAGACAGTTGTGAGAGCAGGTCAACAAGCGCCTTTTGCCTATCAGTGCTATAGTGTTTTGTTGTCACGAAAAAGAGGGCAAAACCCCTTCAAAGCACCCCTCCTATTTACGATCTGTCTCGACCCTCATAAATTCGAACTCATCATGGCTAGAAGGAATTGGAGGCTTGTCATGAACGACCTTGCACTGATGCTCTTGGGAATTCAAGATGCAGCATTGATGGCGGAAAACATGGTTGTTGCGGGGAGAAGCTTAGGACTTGGAAGCTGTTTTCTAGGAAGTGCTCTATGGAGAGCTGACAAGATTGCAGAAAAGTACGATCTACCTAAGAGAGTCTTCCCTCTTGTACAGCTGGCTATGGGTTATCCCGCAGAAGACCCATCACCACGACCGAGGTATCCATTGGAATTCACTCTTTTTGAAGATAAATATCCAAAGCTGAGTGAAAACATAGTTTCAGAAGCAATGAAGCAAATGGATGAAGGATATCTTGCTCAAGACTACTATCGCGGATTAAAAGCAAAGATTTCTTTGCAAGCCAACCGTAAGGAAACATTCACCTATGACGATTATAGCTGGACAGAACATATTTGCCGGAAGCTGGGTCAATGGGATCCAGAACCGGATGGACTGCTTGAACAACTTGAAAAACGTGGGTTTCATCTTACCAGTAAAAGAATGAAATAATCGGAATGCATTCAAATGCGTCGCGCGCACACGAGCTTCTAGAGAATTGCTTATAGCAAACGCACATAATTTTAGATTAGGAAATGAAGCTGGTCAAGCTAAAAATATTGGATTCTTTCCTAAAAGAAACAATTGGCGGAGAATTTGTGCTATACCTTTATGATGAGGCTAACATCCTCCACCTAATCAACAAAGTAGATATTTGCAGAAAAGGAAAATTCTTCATCAAAAACTATCCAGAATATCGTAGCCTACTTCATATGACTTGGAATCCTATTCAGAAAAGATTCTACAAAACAATCGCCATCTCAGCTTACACCAAGAACAACGAGTTTTTTGAAGCTAGGGAAAACCCAAAACTCATTTTGCCCGATGGGTTGACTATCTTTCTGGGATTGGGGTTATGCAAATCGGAAGGAGAAGAGATTGTTGACTTTGAAACTTTCCAAAAGGAGCTGCAAAAAAGTCTGCACTGAAGACCATTACGCGCGCAATCTGCCAATAATGGTCGCGTGGCTGCTTTGGCTGGATTTGAACAAGCTAGCGGACAAGCATTAGCTAGTATTATTGATAGTGCTTGGTCACATTCTCAGTAAAGGTGTCCTCTAACTAAATTGTCTCATTCTCCTCCCTTTTACGATAGATCTCTTTTCCACCATAAAGAATGAAAATTACCGCAAAAGACCCTAAGATAAAAAAAGCCGTAGAATTTTCTGCCAGTTGCCCCTCGGCTGAGAGAGTTATCATAGAAACAACCACTAAAAGACCTAGGAAGAGACCAGCAACTAAAATTGCAATTCCAAGAATGCTTTTTCTCATGACTTATTCCTTGCTTGTTTCCTACTTTGACATCAGAACTATTATAGCCTTAGCTTTTCAAAACCACTTACAAGGTGAGAGTTAGTTGAAAGAATGGATGTGCGTGCAAGTCAAGCACCATGAGGACATAGGCACAACAATTGGGAGATTTCAGAAGAATGGCTGGAATCTCCACACATACAGCAGTGCTCAAATACGTCCTAATGAAATCAGTCACTACCTACTGTTTGAGAAAGGAAAGTGAGACAAGGCAAGTCACGCCTTAGCTTTCCCTTTTTTGGAAACCCATCGAGAAACTGTATGACAAGTTCATAATTCTTTAATATGCTTCCAACAGGTAGGCTAAAACGATCAGACTTTACGGTGTTCACTAATGGAATATGAAATCTTGTTCTGGCTGATTCTTGTAGCTCTCACATTAATCACTATTGCTGTTCTCGGGATAATTTATGTGATACTTCAAGGAGAGGACAAAAACAAGTCAAAAGCCATTGAACGAACTGTAGTTGCAGTTACGCCAGAATGTCCACATTTCTTTGGGTATTTAGCCAAACAACCAAGAAATAAGCCGATTCCAGGAGAGTGCTTTGGTTGCCAGCTAGGGATGGGATGCAAGCGAGCTGTGCCCATGGAAGTAACGATTAAGAGAAAGCGCAAATAGTTATTTTGCGCTTGTAAACAAGTGTTGTATCGCCTCACACAAAGAAGGCTAACCTATCAAAACAGCTCAGAAATGTCCACCGTGAATGGAAGATTTCTCCTTAAGTCATCAATGGACACAAGGTTGGAACAGATAGACTGTCGCTTCTTCCACCCAGTCCCAGTGCACCATTTCTTGCTCAACTTTCTTCAGAAGCTTGAAATCAGCGCTTTTAACTTTGGCCACAAACTCTTCACATCTTGCTGTGTCTCTGTTGTCTTCGATTGGCAAATATGATGCCAAAATTCCCTTCGAGGTCAAAACCCTGTTGAACTCCTTAAGATAGGGAGTGGGCTCATTTAGATCCACATCAAACATGAGTATCATATCCACAGAATTCTTCGGCAGTGGTATGTTTGGTCGGCCATCCGTATCTATACGAACGAGTTGAGGAAGATGGCCGACATTGGTCATGAGCTCATCCAGTGATTCCCTATCCTTATCCAGAGCGTACACTTCACCAGTTCCTGTAACTAGGTCGGCAGCAGGTAGAGAGTAGTTACCAACTCTGGCTCCAAAATCTAGAATCCGCAAACCTGATTTCACACCTATCCGAATGAGGGCCCTCTGGGCAACCATATATAATTGCTTGTCTGCTGCATTCAACCTTCCATCACCATTTTTCCACAAATCGATAGACCATTTCTCCTTAAATCTTTAATGCAACTGAAAAGATAAGATAATAAACTGAGTAAGATGAAAAAGAGAATTCTCCTTCTGTTGTTCATTCTTCTAATTCCAATCTGCTTTGCTAAAGGATTACAGAAGACCTACACATGGGAGCATTTTATCCGTGGTTTTGAAGCTAACACATATCGGGTAACATTAACAACTTCTGATGTATGGCACGTTGACACAAGAATAGACATTACGTTCAGACTGGCACTCTTGATGAAGAGTTCTTCCCTAAACTATACGGTGACTGAAGAAATGAGAATGGCTCTCAGCAGTCCCAAATTTTCTTGGGATGTAGGAAAATATCGGGATCTGAAGCCACTCGTAGCCGAAGGAGATTTCTGGGAGAAGAGAGTTTCATTCTCTATTGATGCAGAGAACTTGGATAGAGGACAGACTGTCAGTGTTTCAGTAACCTTCGAGTTGATTTACAACGAGATCGATAACATAGAAGGAAAACAAATGCATTCCTATGAGACAACGATCTACGATAACCCAATGCTTGTGAATCTCAATAGACCCTTTCTATCAACTCTGGAAACAGCTGTGGTTGCCAGTGTGTTGATAGTTACATTTGTTGGGACTTCCATTGTAGTTTTCTATAGAAGAAAGAGAACAACTCAGGAAATGAAGGGCAGAAGGCGTCTCATAAGATGAGCTAGAAAAGGAAAATACTTCATTGGGTAGCCGCTCTTTAAAGCATTAATGCAACTTGAAAGGAAATGCTGAGTCTAGAAATTATCTTCTAGAAAAATCTTTCACAAGTGTTAAACAATTAATATCTACAACAAGTACCAATCAGGGAAGAACTTCTATAGGCTTTGCTCGATGCACAATGAGAGGTATAATTCTTTGACTCTTAGTAGTTTTTCCCTTGATAAACTAAAAGGAGAGTGATAGCATAGCAAAAGCACTCGCAGCAGTAATGTTAACTATCTTTCTATCAAGCATGTCAAGCACAATATTCATAGCACCAACAATAGCAGAAAATCCAGTGATCTCTGAAATTGAGAGGTTGAAAGATGTTTGCTGGTTCCACTTAATGACTGGACAATATCCAAATGGTGTTTGGGTTGGAGAGTGGACACCTGTGGGGCAAATATATTATGAGGAAAAGGGCTATTTGGCTCTAACCTATCGGAATCTTTCTCCTGAAATCCAGGTAATAAGATTGACAACTACTCCAGGTGCTAATCATGCATTTTGGCATTGGCCAGAAAAAACTGCCTATGAAGTGTGGTTGCACAGGGATACAGGAAGTGCTTGGGTCACATGGTGGGTTGTTCCTGATGAAATACATCTTATGGACGATTTGTGGTTTATAGGGTGGGATCTTGGACAGCAGATAGAAGTGACTCTAGAATTGCTGGATCCAGCTACATTGCTTCCAGTGGAAGTGCTATATCAAAGCACTATGACAATAATGCCACTTGGACCTTGACAGTAACGAAAGAACCCAATCTCAGTAAACCTTCCTTTTCTTTTTCTTAAATCTCAAACTCCTACTTCATTGATTTGAATTTCAAGCAAGCTGAACCAGAGCACCATTCGTGAGGCCGAATGGATGGGCTAACTGCTCAAAAACAAATAGTCAAGGTAAACCTGTTTTCATGGAGTCCTTGGAAGAAGGGTTGCGAAGCACAATTAGGGAGGGTGCAGCGAGTTTTGGTAAGCTATTAGTTTCTGCAAAAGAGAAGAAGGAAATAACCAGATTGGAAGAGCAAGTTTGTGCAATTCTTCCATGGGATTCTTCTGTTCTGATATACTCTCTTTCTAGTCTGCAAACCCAACAAGCTAGACTTGGCACTTTTCTTCCAGTTTCTTCATTATTGGATAAGGTGGTCCAGGGTCTGTGCTCACAACCACAAACTTTTCACCCATCTTGAAGAACATTAGCGTTATTCCATCAAATCTGGCACCTGAACAGATCAGCTTTCCACATTTGTTGGCCATTTGAGATAGAGCACCCAAGATTACTGGAGCGGCTAGTTTGACCAATCTGTCATCAGCCTCTTCTCTTCCGATCAGCGCATTTACATCTTTTCTTGTCCTGGACATGACTTCATTTAGGTCTTCGTTCAATATGCCCACATATCTTATCTTTCCGTCAGTGGCTAAAATGTCGTTTAAAACTTCTTCATCCATGGATTTCACATTCATAATTATGCATGTTTCGACTTCAGGTTGCCTAAGGTGCTTCCGCTGAGAATTCTAGGCTTGCCGGGCTGTCCGTGGCTATTTTGAAGTAGTATCGTGTTCCAGACGACCAAGAGTAAGTTAGAGTAATTGTTACCGTGCTGTCAGCGTTTATGTTGGCTGGCAAAGATGGTGACGCAACTGTAGCCGATGTCAGGTTTGAGGATGAAGTTCCTATATATGCCGCGGTGATTTTTCCGTTAGATGTTCCGGTGTTTCTAATGATAATCTGAATCTGACCCGAAGGCCAAGATATGTTCTCTTCTTTGAGAAAGACTCCTGCCTGTCCTGTCTGAGTTCCAGTGAAGGTCAAGACCCAAGCGTAAGTTATGATGACTGCTGCGACAGAGATGACTATCAGCAGAAGCGTTGCTAGTATAGGCGAAATCCCCTTCTTAGAGTTCAGGATTTTCAGCAATCTTTTCACCTATTGGCAAGATTCTACGGAAATAGATTAAAACTTTATGAACATCCAGTGTGGTTTTGCAGTCTCTCGATGAACGGTGATAACTGCTTAATCTGACTTGTGGTGAGGTAACATGATGGCTACCGATATTTCACGCGCAATATGACCTTTACGTTTGTAACTAGCTGACAGTGGAGATATCCCCCGCAAACTCCCCTTTTTTCATGCTATGAATCTTTCAATGCACCTATATTGAAATAAATCGTAAGGTCATCCCAAGATAGAAAATGCTGCACACCGAGAAGGTTCAGGAGGCTTTTATTTTCTCTTTTGTGATCACTCTTCGGAATGTTTTGTTGCATTGAAGGCATTTGTAGTGACCGATGGTGAGCTGCAACTTTTCACCTGTGTTACTTGGTCTCCCAGCCATTTTCCAGGTTTTAACTGGACTTGTTTCAATTCCGCATTCCGGGCACGTTGCTATTTCTGAATTGCTCAATGAGTTCAAAAGCTCTCTCCTGAGATTTTCACCCGCCCCATCGGTCTTCTCGATGGCTTTAGCTAGCTGTTCATCTTTGAAGACGTCTCGAAACCATCTGGCGAAGTCTCCTCTCTTTTGGTGGAACTCAAGGGAAGCAACTGGAACCTTCCTTATTTTCTCTCTCAAGTCATTGGGGTTGAAAGCTGCCTCGAAGAGCGGTTTGCCGATGTCCTCGTAGAAGTAGAATCCCCATTCGCTTGGAACTTCTTTCTTAGGAGGCTCCGGCGGAAGGTTACACTTTGGAAGCTTGCCATGCTTTTGCCTGTGCTCATCCAAAAGCTCCTTCATTTGGTGCTCTTGCTTTGAAGTGAGTTCTCTCTTGTAATATCTGGTTTCACGTTTACGAGGGTCTTTAGAAAAGTTCGTTTCCAAGTAATGGATGAATCTTTCTCGGAGATTAACACTTGCTCCGATATAAATTGGAACCTTGGCTTCGTCGTAGAGGGCGTAAACTCCAGACGCTTCGGGAACGCCTTTCGCCCTCTCTCCCCAAGCATACATATTTCCTGAGATCGGCATATTTTCACACCAATAATCGGTTAAACATGAATGCCTTAGAGATTTTTCCCAAATTCTTTGACATCCTCTAGTGTGTACAAGTTATTCAGCAAGGCTATATGGTGACGACAATCCAAGCTCTTTTCATGAACTCCTTATACCTGTTTCTAAGGGTGACCTCTGTGATCCGCGCGACTTCTGCCACTTCCCTCTGAGTTCTATAATCCCTTGAGATTTTGGAAGCGATGTAACAGGCCGCAGCGGCAACACCCTTGGCTGCCCTACCATAGGTCAGTTTAAGCTCTTTTGCTACTTGAAGGATATCAAAAGCTGTTTCCTCTATATCTCCCCTTAAGCCAAGTTCGGTGCAAAATTTGGCTATGTAGCTGTTTGCCTTCTGAGGCGACACAAAATAGCCGAGGTTTTTGACCAGCAATCGGTAGTGTCGTACGACTTCTTTTACCCTAATTCCAGCGGCTTGGGACAGTTCCTCGATTGTTCTTAGGAGTTTACACTGTCGGCAGGCTAGGTACAATGTGGCGACGGTTATCGCTCGAACCGATCTGCCTCGTGTTAGGTGTTTCTTGATTGCCTTTCGATACGTGATGGCAGCGGTTTCGAGAACATTTTTTGGAAGTTTGAGGGAGTCAGCAACTCTGTGCATCTCCGTTAGGGCTGAGGCGAGGTTTCTCTCTTGGTAAGTGGTGAAGCGGATTCGAGTTTGCCATCGACGAAGGCGATGTAGCTGGGCCCTCTTTTCTGTAGGATAACCCCGTATATCACGTTTCTCAATGTTTGTGGAAAGACCTTTGTCGTGAATTAAAAACGTGGCGGGAGCTCCAACTCGAACCTTCTTTGCTTGCTGTTCAGGGGTGAAAGCTCGCCATTCAGGTCCTCTATCTGGTTGTTTCGTAGTGATGACAAAGCCACAGCTTGTGCACACAACTTCTGCGGTCGATTTGTCGTGCATGAGCGACGAACCACCACATTCAGGGCACGCTATAGCTGGAAGCGGTTTTGATCTGACTCTTTCCTCAGTCATTGTCATGATGGCTAACACTTTTCCATTTTATACGAACATTTGTTGTGGAGGTTCTCCTATGATCTCTCTAATGAATCCTAGAACTTCCTCTGAGGGTCTTTTAGGTACGAGGCTCAACTCGATAAACCCTCTTGATATCGCTTCGCCAAGTGACTTGCCGCTATATCCTAATCCTAGTGCTTGGTAAACCGAAATCGTTCCCTTCATAGTAAGCATATGTAACAGTAGTTGGTATAACTTCGTCGTGTTAGGGGGCACACATTTCCGCGTGCCAAACCATGCTTTGATGAATTCTAATCCTTTGGCTTTCAGCACTAGATATTGTCTTTTCAGGGAGTTAGCGTGTCTTCTTGGCATTGTAGGCATATAGTTGGCTTGGAGCTTTAAAAGATTTTCGATTTAAATGGAAAATAGCAATACTTATATACCAACTTCGACTAACAAGGAGCTAACTAACGAGGTAAAGAAATTGTCTACACCAACACCCTCTATTCAAAAAATAGAGATCAGCCTAGATACTGATTTAGTGAACAAACTGAAAACAAAGGCGGACACAGCAAACAAGACACCATCAGAAGTTGTAGCTGAAATTCTAAGAGCACAACTGAAGTAGCGGACGAATCTTATGAGAGATGGAAAGGAGAGAGAAGAGGGGTGAAGAAAATCTCTTCCCCCTCAGAATATTTCTCATTTTCCTTTAACCTCTATTTCCCCCATTTTTTGGTTAATTGTCTGAAGCATGTTGGCGATGTTATGTGCAAGAGAAGCAGGGGCATAATTTCTCTAAAAGATGAAGTTGGTTTAGGACACGTACAAATGAGGTGTTTTCTTGGCAATCAAAAGCCTTGAAGAAAGAAAGGCTTTGACCCTTATGAAGCTTAGGGGCTACAAGCCGACTAAACGTGAGGAGCAAGAAAACGTTGTCCGTTTTGTAGCTAGACTTCCTAAAAAGAAAAAGCGTGTGTACGTCTTGTGTCTATTAGCCCTAAAGGTTGTGGGGGTCCTTTACGTAAGGAAAATGACGAAAGCAATGGAAGAGGTTGGGGTCGATAAGGGAATCGCAATTGCCAATTGCAGATATACCCACGCAGCTAAGAGAGAAGCAAAGAAGCACAACATTGAACTGATTCCCAGGAATTTTCCAGCTTTTAACATTTTCAAGCATGAACTGGTGCCAAAACATGAAGTAGTTTCACCTGAGAAAGCAGAGGAATTGCTACGAAAATACCGTATTAAAGCTCATCAACTACCTAGAATCAAAGCAACGGACGTCCCTGTAATTGCCATAGGTGCGAAGCTTGGAGACATCATAAAGATTACGAGAGACAGCCCTACAGCCGGAAAACACGTTACATATAGAGTGGTTGTTTTCGGTTAACACGCGAAGGGGAATGTTCAAATACATCATAACAAGTTGAGAAGATGAAATGGCAAGCAAAGATTGGCGAAAACGGAGCAAGCGCGGCTATTACGTCACTTCTACTCCTGAATATAGACAACTACAGAAAGATAAAACTGTCCAGAAATGGATTCTAAATCTGAAAAAGAAGCCTGGATGGAGAACAACCATTCCCAATTTCCTCAGAACCTTGCAAAAGTTTACTGAATACTCAGGCAAGAGTCCGAGCGAGTTGCTTACCACTGCGTTCAGCACTGAAAAGCTTGAGCAACGAGAAGAGCTAACTTCTGCAACTTCTGCAATTACAGAACTCGCGCAAGCGTTTATTAAAGAACTGCTTAGGTCTGGCAAACGAGAAAAGGCAAGACATACAAGAACATGCCTAACGTCCTTTTTCAAAGCGAATGGCATTTCCTTAGAACTTGATGCTATACCCCGAGTGACCAAAAAGGAAGAGATTATTCTCACCAAAAAGCAGATTTACACCATGGCAGACTATGCTGGTTCGCTGCGAAACCGAGCCATAATTCTGTGTATGTACCAGAGTGGACTTGGAATAACCGCCTTGCGGAATCTCAAAATTGCGCATGTCCAGGAACAGCTTAAGAAAAATAGAATCCCATTAAAGATTCGTATCACATCGCGTGTCAACAAAAGAGCTTCGCAATTGCCGTTTTACACGTTTTTCGGAGCTGAGACAAGCGATGCTTTGAAAGCGTACATTAACGAAAGGAAAAGAAAGATTCAGAAGATGAGAGAAAGAGGAGTCGACGTGAAAAACTTAACGGAAAGCAGTCCCTTGTTTGCATCTGAAGGTAAGAACGTGCCTCTCGGAGAAATAATGGCGGTATCAAGCCTTTGGCGCGTCATTAAAGACTCAGCTGAGCGTGCTAGTTTGCAGAAAGAAAAGGTTCAACCCAACTCCTTGAGAAAGGCGTTTGAAACCGAGTTAGATAGGTCACTCATAGACGAAGAAACGAAAAAATATCTGATGGGAAGCCCTATTCGCGGAAAGAAGTATAACGTGGATCAAGTCGAACGAAGATATCTCATGTGTAATTTCAGCAGACAAGAGCTCACCAACCTAACAATTATCAAAGATTTTGTACAATCATTAGGACTTGGGGAACTTGAAGCTAAAATACAGAAAGTCCAAGAACAGAATCCGAGGATGACAGAAATGGAAGCCATACGAATCATAATGCTTGAATGGGGAGACCATGCCTAGAGATCCAGTCTGTGGAATGATTCTGGACGAAAATACAGCCAAATTTAGGATCAAACATGAAGGAGAAACATACTACTTCTGTATTGTGAAATGTAAAAAGAGATTCAAAAGAAATCGGAGGAAATTTGTGAAGTAGACCGGTATGCTTCTTGTGCCTCTAGGATCAAAGGCGGGTGAACTGAAGGACTTGAAAAGCGTCAATACTACGAATGTATTGGTGTGTGGATTATAAGGTTGGATCGGTTCATATCTGGGAAGGAAATTCTGATGGATGATGCGGGATGGGGAGACCTTATTTTGGGCGTGGTAATTGGCACTTTCAAACTGCCTGACCGCAGGT
>JASFPO010000056.1:0-12480 GCA_050115935.1 Candidatus Bathyarchaeota archaeon
TTCGATCCAAAAGACTACAACACTACAATTGCAGTAAAGAAAGAGATCAATAGTTGGCTCAAGGAAATAGGCAACAATGTTGCAGTGAAACCTGATCGTCCTGCTACTGGAAAAGGAGTAGGTGTCTGGGGTGATCACTTCAGTACACGCGAAGAACTGCTTGACCACTTCATGTCCAACATCGAGTATGGACCCGTAATAATAGAGGAAAAAGTTGAAGGAGAAGAATCCAGCTTTCAAGCATTCTGCGACGGGAAGCATTTGGTGTCACTGCCAGAAACCCGAGACTACAAGCGAGCCTTTGACGGAGACAAGGGTCCAAACACTGGTGGAATGGGCTCCTACAAAGATGTTGGCGACATACTGCCCTTCATGACCACAGTCGACAAAGAAAAGGAAACCCAAATCGTAAAAAAAATCTTCAAAGAACTTAGGAGACATGCAACAAGCACTGATTTACGTGGAATCCCCTTCTATGACGCTTTCATTCACACCAGCACAGGTCCAAAGATTCTCGAAAACAATAGTCGCCCAGGAGACCCAGAAATACTGAATCTTCTACCCGTGTTGAAAGACGACTTCATTGATGTGTGCTTCAAGATGCTTGAAGGCAGTCTGTCAAGAGTGAGTTTTGAAGAAAAGGCAACAGTTGTCACTTACAAGGTGCCCCCAAACTACGGCGGATTTGCCAACACATTTCCCGACCGCGTCAAAACAGATGAAACGAGCAAGCCAATCAATCTAAGCCAAACGGAGAAACTCGTTACAAAACATGGTGATGCCATTAGGACTTACTCGGCTTCAATGGAGCTCAGAGAAAACGGAAATGTTTACGCCCTCAAATCAAGAGCTATCTGTGTGGTTGGCATAGGAAACGACATTCAAGAAGCGAGGCAAATCTCGCTGGAAGGCGTTAAAGCGATTGCTGGTGGAGCGCTTTGGAATAGAACTGACATCGCATCCGAGGAGCACATAAGACAGAGCATGGAACACATGAGAAAACTGAGGCTATCCAGCAGATGAACCCAACCTCACAGAGGATTTTTATCTCTGATTGTGAAGGTCCAATATCAAAAAATGACAACGCATTCGAACTTGTGACTCACTTTATTCCACAGGGAGACCGATTTTTTGCGTTAATAAGCAGATATGACGACATTTTAGCTGACATTGTGAGGAAACCGGGATACAAGGCTGGAGACACATTAAAGCTTATACTTCCATTCTTGAAAGCTTATGGCGCGACCAATCAAGGCATAACGGATTGCTCTTCTGAAAACATGCTGTTGGTTCCCGGGGCCAAACACATGCTCAAGTCTATTAGAGCGATTATGCCCTCGTTTATCGTAAGCACAAGCTATGAACAGTACATACGCGCCTTATGTAGCCTCATCGGGTTTCCATATCAAAACGCTTACTGCACCCAGCTGGACTTAGATAGATACCAGCTTGAAGAGAAAGAAAGAGAACAACTAGAACAACTAAGAAAAGAAATCTCCACTTTGCCTATGCTTGAAATCCCAGAAAATACCAAATCACTGCGCGACTTTCCAACGCAACACCAAGAAACGGTGAAGAGGCTGGATGAGATCTTTTGGGAAGAAATTGACAAGATGGGAATCAGCAGAATCCTCAAAGAGGTTAATCCGGTCGGCGGCTATGAGAAAGCCGAGGTAGTGAAAAATATCGCAGAAAAATTAGTGAGCAAGCTCTCCAACATGATGTATGTGGGCGACAGCATAACCGATATCTCGGCGTTTCAGCATGTCCGAGGAGGGGAAGGTTTAGCTATATCTTTTAATGGCAACGCATATGCGGTCAGAGAGGCAGAAATTGCTGTCCTTTCAGAAAACGCAGTTGTGACCGCCCTACTGGCAGACGTGTTTAACAAGTTAGGCAAACAAGGTGTTTTCAAGCTGACAAAAACGTGGAACCATCAAGCTATTGAGAGATTTGGCGTTGACTCATCCTTGCGAGAACGTATCTTCAAGTTATATCCAAGACAACTTCCACGGGTTGAAACAATAACACCGGGTAACAAAGATCGATTGATAAAGGAAAGTAGCGCCTTTAGAAAGACTGTTCGAGGTGAAGCCATAGGGAAGTTAGGATAGAACAAATATATAGTGTAGTTTGTCTAAAACTCATCCTAACCATAGTTTGGTGATTTGATGGTTGAAATTGAAGACACTTACGCTGAAGTCTTCGATGGCCTGTTTTGTCGAATTCTGATTACTGCAAAGGATGAGAAGCGGTTGAAAAGGGCTGCTTATGGCTCTACCTCCCTGCCTATGGTTGTTGTTGGCAGAACAGAAGGTGGGGTTGAAAAGTGGCTGACCAATACCGAAACAGTTGACGGACGTCTAGGCGTTATTGTGCAGTTTTGGGGTGCAATTAACGGATCTAAACCGCTTGAGGCTTCGCTTAGAAAATTCTCTAAAGAAGTCTCTTACCGGATTCGCCAAGAGATACTTGTTGAGCCAACCACATGCGTTTTCAATGCCCTAGACTCTAGCAAGAGCTTCGATATAATGGACAGCATTGGCCATTGTGGAGATGGCTACGAATGGGAAGAGAAACACCATGGTCGTCATGTTATTAATATTCCCCTAATGATGCCGAGCTTCAGAATTGAACGCTGTCTAGGCTATGACATAGGCGTTTCTGGCGGCAACCTTTGGTTTATGTGTATGGATGAAGATTCTGCTCTTGAGGCTGGAGACAAGGCTCTCGAAGCTATACATCTTGTCGAAGGAGTAGTCACGCCCTTTGACATATGCTCAGCGGGTTCGAAAATAGAGACTCGATATCCAGAGATAGGGGGAACCACAAATCATCCTTATTGTCCCACGCTAAAAGGCAAGATAACAGATTTTAAAGTCCCAGATGGTGTCAACGCGATTCCAGAAATTGTCATCAACGGCATGTCTCTTGTAGCGGTAAAAGAGGCGATGAGAGCTGCACTTCACGCGGTTAGAGACCTACAAGGTGTCCTTAGAATTTCTGCTGGCAACTACGGTGGAAAACTGGGCAAACATAAGATATACTTGCGAGAGTTATTAGGATGAAGTTTGATGTCATAGGTTTCGGTGCTCTCAATGTAGACAAGCTTTACAAGGTTAACAAGATTGCAGGAGAAGACGAAGAGAGCTTTGTTTTGGGCTTTCGAGAATCTCCAGGAGGTTCAGCCGCGAATACAATAGCGGGCTTAGCGAGACTTGGCTTGAAGACAGGTTACGTCGGAAAAGTTGCCAATGATCCAGAAGGGAAGTTGCTTTTGAATGACTTCAAGAGAGCTGAAGTCGACATAGACGGCACAATAATCGCGCCAACTGGAAGGAGCGGCGTTGTCATAGGCTTTGTGGACATGAAAGGTCAAAGAGCCTTGTACGTGGACTCAGGTGTAAACGACACTCTTGAATTCAAGGAAATAGGCTTGCAATATGTTAGAGGGTCCGGATTCTTGCACTTAACATCTTTTGTTGGAGAAAAGCCCTTCAAAGCTCAAAAGAAGCTAGTTGAAGAGTTGTCCAATGTTAAGGTTAGCCTAGATCCTGGTGAAATATATGCAAGGAAGGGTTTAGCAGCGTTAGAAGCCCTGATTGAACGAAGCTTTGTTGTCTTTCCTAATGAGAACGAGGTTAGACTACTCACTGGAAAGGGGTTGAAAGAAGGTTCAAAAATTCTGATTAAAAAGGGTGCCAGCATAGTTGCAGCGAAACTGGGCGGAAGAGGATGCTACGTCACTGATAGTAAGGAAAGCCACTTGGTCAAGCCTCGTCTGACAGAGGTGGTAGACACGACTGGGGCGGGCGACGCCTTTTGCGCAGGGTTTCTATATGGTCTAATTGAAAGAAGAGACTTGTACACTTGTGCAGAGCTTGGCAACTTCGTGGCTTCACGTTGCATAACCGAAACTGGCGCAAGAAGGGGTCTACCTAAGCTGTCAGAGATGGAAAAGCTAGAATTTTCTCGTTAGATAATCGGTCATAGACTCGAAAATCAGCCTTCCGTCTCCATGTCTTGGAATGTGGTCTCTTCTTGTCCAGTCGGGCAGTTGCCAGCCATAATAAGCTCGTTCTGGATGCGGCATCAAACCAAATATTGTTCCCTCTGGGCTGCAAACACCTGCTATGTCGTAAAAAGCTCCATTAGGGTTCACTGGATACCTGCCGCCCGCATACTTGCCTCTTTCGTTGCAGTACCTGAAGACAAGTTGATCATTGTCATAGAGCCTTTGCAGATACTCTTTTTCCTTCTCCTTTGGAAACGTGAATCTGCCTTCAGCATGCGCAATTGGGATTCGCAAAACCTTCCTCCTTGGAATTTTCTTAGTGAATACGCATTTGCCAGCGTTTTCATGTTTGAGGTGAATCCACACGCAACGGTACCCAATCGGCTCGTTCGTCGCCAGTGCAGCTTGTGGATATTCATTGGCTCTGCCAAATCTAGGCAGCAATCCAGCCTCAACCAGAACTTGGAAACCATTGCATATACCTAGGATAGGCTTCTCTTGCTCAACGAATCTTTTCAAGTCTTGTCCAAGCTTAGCCACAATTCCTTTAGCCAGTATGGCGCCAGCTCGCACGTAGTCGCCAAAGGAGAAGCCGCCTGGAAAAACGAGAGCATCATAGCTGAGGAGGCTCTTCTCCTTAATTATCTGGTTCAGATGGACAATTTCAGCTTTGACACCTAAATCCCCAAATACTCTCTTTGTCTCTGCATCACAGTTGGTTCCACCTACCCGCATTATACAAACCTTGACATCTTCTCTTTTCACAAAATTAACCTCCGAAAGTGCTTTTCCACGCGTCTCTAAGCTCTGCGAGGCTGACGTCCACAACTGTGTGTTTGTCTATTCCGTGTATAAGAAGACGCTTTTCACGTCTCACCCTACCGACAATTGAGAAGGTAACATCTTTCATTGAAGCTTCAAAATCTCTTCGCTGCTTTTCCTGAACTTCGACCAAAAATCTGCTGTTCGATTCAGAGAACAGGGTGAAGTCATTTCTCTGCATGCTCTTTGGTCTGGGAACATTCTTCAAGTGTAAATCTATTCCATAGTCACCTGTGAATGCCATCTCTGAAGCTGCAACTGCTAAGCCTCCTTCAGAGAGATCGTGGCAGGCTTTTACGTAGCCGAGGTCAATGGCCTTAACAATTGAATTCACAATCTTGCTTGCCTGAGAAACTCTCACTTCGGGCACATTTTTGCCCAAAAAACCTCTCAACTTGTAATATTCAGAACCACCTAGCTCTGGATAGGTTTGACCAACAATGTAAACCATGTTTCCTGATTGCTTGACATCCATGGAAACAGTCCTTCTCACATCAGGAATAACTCCAACCGCCGTGATAAGAAGTGTTGGTGTAACCGGACCTGAGGGGGACTCGTTGTAGAGGCTATCTTTACCCGAGATAAACGGTGCTCCAAAGCCTTTTGCAAACTTGTAACAAGCTTGACACGCTCTCACTAACGCACTCATTCTATCTGGCTTCTCAGGGTTCCCCCAAGTGAAATTATCAAGCAATGCGATTCTTCTGCCGCCAACCGCTGTATTGTTTCGGACTGCTTCATCTATACTGGAAGCAGCCATCCAATAGGGATCGATTCTTCCGTAGTTCGGATTCATGCCACAGGAAATCACTATGCCCTTCCATGAATCTGCCAGAGGCTTCAAGACTGAAGCATCACTTGGACCCGCATATCTGCCTTGCAAAGGCTTTAATGCGGTGTTTCCCTTTACTTCATGGTCGTAAGTTCGTACCACTGCCTCTTTACTCGCAACATTCGGCGAGGACAAGACCCCAAGAACAGTCTTTGAGAGGTCCTCTGGTTCGGAAAAACTGGGTTCCTTAAGATTTGGCGCCCTCCACTTAGCCATCCTTCGCGCCTTAGGTGGTTTGAACAGAAACTCTATTTCGATTTCAGCAACTTTATGGTCATGATAGGTGATTTTTAGCATTTCGTCCTTGGTAAACTCGCCGATCGGTGTAGCCTGTACATTTTCGTTTTCAAAGATCTCCAAGACTTCTTGGAGGTTTTTCTCTGGAATCAAGAGAACCATTCTTTCTTGGGATTCAGAAATGTAGATTTCCCATGGCGCCATGCCTAGATGTTTCAATGGAACATGTTCTAACCCAACGTGGGCTCCGCATCTGGACTTTCTGGCGGTTTCGCCAATTGCGCTTGATAGTCCTCCTCCGCCTAGGTCAGTTATTGCCGAACCTAGTTGACGGTCTCTCACCTCAATTATGGCTCGCTTAAGTCTTTCTTCTTCTATTGGGTTTGCAATTTGAACTGCTGGTCTCGAAATCTCTTCTGATTTCTCTGTCAACTCTGCGGAAGCGAAGGTGACACCGTGGATGCCATCTCTACCCGTTTTTCCGCCTGCTAAGAGAATGATATCGTTTGGTTTTGCATTTCCTATAAGCTTGTTTCTGGGGAGAATTCCTATGCAACCGCAGTAGACGACTACACTGCCCACATAGCTCTCGTCGAAGTAGATGGCTCCATTGACCGTTGGAATGCCCATGTTGTTTCCATAATAGCCAATTCCAGCAACAACTCCGCTGAAAACATATTTTGGATGTTTTACACCTACTGGGAGCTTATCATGTTTATAGTCCAGCGGCCCAAAGCCTAAAACGTCTGTGCAGGCTATTGGTTCAGCCCAAACACCGAGTATATCACGTATAACTCCTCCCACGCCAGTTGCTGCTCCTCCGAAAGGTTCAATAGCCGATGGATGATTGTGAGTTTCTACCTTTGCTGCAACCGCAAAGCCTTTGTCAAAGTCAATTATGCCTGCGTTGTCTTCAAAAACCGATATGCACCAATCTAGATTGAGCTCTATGGTCGGCTTGGCTATGTATGTTTTGAACAGGCTCTTGATTGTGCCCTTTTCTGTGACCACATCGCCTTTGAAGGTTTTATGATAGCAATGTTCCGACCATGTCTGCCCAATGGTTTGAAGTTCAACATCTGTTGGGTTTCTTTTTTTCCTAAAGAAGTAGTTTTGAACGGCTTTCATCTCTTCCAAGCTTAGGCCAAGTCCTAGCTCTTTGCTGATTTGCAGAAGCTGTATGCTACTTGCTTTTGTTAGACGTATTTCGTGGAGTTCAAAAGGTAAATCGCTTCTGATGTAGAGGCTCATTTGATTTCCTCGATCTCAAACTTGTATTCGTCTTTAACTGGATTGGCCAACAATCGTCTGCAGATTTCATCCACTTTCTGCTTTGCCTCTCTTAAGTTGCTTGCTTCGAAGTGAATAGTGTAGACCTTGCTAACATTGAGGGCCTCTACTGGATAATCTAATTCTGACAATGCTTTCTTGGTAGTTTCGCCTTCTGGGTCAGAGTGTCCAGCTTTGAGGCTTACTTCCACTCTTGCGCGATATTTCATATGAATGAAATAAGCATACACATATATATCAATTTTTATGACAAAAACGCGTGAATTTTACGCTATCTTGTTTATAAAGCGTGGCCTTCCGTGCGCTGTCCTGCCGACCTCTGACGAAATCCTCGAAAATCATTTGTACATATCACTATTTAGATTGTTAACGATTAGAAAAATCATCAAACAACAAAAGGACTTTTTAAGCAGTGTTGTGGGCATATAAGGAATGGAGGATGTTCCTTGGAGTTTGTCATTGAGACCACGGATCTCACAAAGAGATACGGGTCTTTAGTCGCAGTGGATGAGCTAAATCTGAAGGTTAAGGCAGATACTATTCATGGCTTCTTAGGCCCCAACGGGGCTGGAAAAACTACAACGATCAAGGTGTTGGTCGGATTGTTAAGACCTGACGGTGGATCAGTGAGTATCCTGGGTCGAGAACTTGGTTGGGACAAGCCAAAAGTAAGGTCGAGAGTAGGCTTCATGCCTGAGCTTCCGAAACTGCCTAAGCATCTGAAGGGAACTGAGCTTCTTGATATATACGGAAGAATGTATGGCATGAGCAGAGAAGCTCGTGAAAAACAGGTACCTAAACTTCTCGACATGGTCGGCTTGAAGGAGCGGGGGAACGATCTCATCGGCAAGTACAGTAAGGGTATGCAACAACGCTTAGGCTTGGCGCAGGCGCTATTGAACGAGCCAAAATTGGTGGTTTTGGATGAGCCGAGTCTAGGTTTAGACCCCGTTGGAATGGTTGAGGTCCGAGAGATAATGAAGGAGATTTCAGGGGAAGGCGTCACTGTCTTCCTTTCGTCGCATCTTCTCCATGAGGTTGAGCAGGTCTGCAGCCATGTTACAATAATTAACAAGGGAGTTGCGTTGACTTCGGGCACGCTTAAGCAGATATCCACTAAGGTCAAAGGACCTGTGAAAATAGAAGCTGAAGTTGACAAACTCTCCAAAAATGTTCTTAAGAAGGTAAAGGGACTCCCATTTGTGGCAAAAGTTACCGAGGACGGAAAAAAACTCTTGGTCGACATTAAAACTCGCGACGATGTCAGATCTCAAGTTTCCCAAGCCATTACTGCAGGAGGTGGCGTTGTCCTATCCATGAACTTGAAGGGGGAAAGCCTAGAGGACGTTTTTATGGATCTTCTTGCCAAACGCAAGAAGGAGGAGGCTACGAAATGAGTAGAGACAACACTGGTTGGACAGCGAAGTTCCTTGCGATAGTCAGGTATGAGATACTCTGGAACATTCGAAAGAAGAAATTCCTTGGAATGCTTATTGTTGCATTTGCTCTCACAACCTTAGCGTTGGCTGGGGGTCACATAGTCCAAGCCCTTGGTGGGCCATCTATCGAACCGAACCCAGATTTTGTGATTGTCTCCAATGTAGGCCTGAGTGGGTTTGGATTTTTCCTGTTTGCGATAGTGACTGTGATGAATACAATCTCAGCGGAGTTTGAGAGCGGAACTGTTGTTCCGTTGTTAGCCAAGCCTGTATCAAGGACCACCATATTTTTCGGCAAACTGTTTGCGTCTTTCCTAACGCTTTTGGCAACGTACTGTTTTCTGATGATCTACATGATCGTAGGCGGCTTTGTCGTGTATGGACCTCAAAGTAACCTGCATCTTGCTCCACTTGCTCTTCTCGGAGCCCTTTTCAGCACTTTCATATGGATAGCAATCGTTCTGTTCTTTGGCACGCTCTTTAGGAGTTCATTAATCGCTGCTCTTGGCCCCTTCGGCATCTGGCTGGGTACGAACATAATTGGTTCAATACTTGCTGTGCTTGCTGGCCAAGGATGGGTTCTGACATATATTCCTGGCTCTGGTAACGCTGGATATGTTGGTGGTGATCCTACTAGCATGGGAGTCGCAGTTTCAACAGGCACAGACAGCATAGGCTCAAATCTAATAAATTACATTCTGCACCCTTCGTGGGAGGTTACCTACTTTAAGATAGACATAGGAGGGGTCACGCCAGGGATTCCTGGATGGATTGAACTCTACTCAGAACCATTGTCTAATATCATCGGAACTTCAATTGCTGTGGCATTAGTCTACTTCATCGTCTTTGTTGGAATCTCTTGGTACGTTTTCAGGCGTGCTCAGATAACAGAATGAGAATGAAGTAGATCATCATGCCATTCTATTAGAAAACTTTGAGTAGGTCAGACCGTGCTATTATGCCAACTATGTTTCCTCTGTGTGTAACAAGCACGGCTGGGTGATCTTCTAATAGGGGGCGAATCATTGTTATGCTTGTGTCTTCTGGCACTATTGGCAATGGCGGCTGCATTATAGCTTCAACTTTTTCGTCAGCTAAGCTTGAGTTTAAGTTTCGGACAATGGCTTCCTCTGTAATTGTGCCTACTACTCTTCCGCGTTCTACTACTGGCAGCTGCGATATAGCGTGCTCTATCATGAGCTCGCTTATTCTCTGAATCTTCTGGCCGGGTTTGACAAGTATGACGTTTCTTGTCATGACTTCTATGCATTTTTTGCCTTGTTCTTCAGTTAAGACTTGAAGAATTCTGTTGACTGTTGAAAGTCTTGGGTCTACCTTTCCCTTTTCAATCTTGGCGATGTGGGCTTGTGAGATGCCCACCAGTTCTGCGAGTTGCCTTTGGGTGAGCTCGGTTTCTATACGAAGCTTTTTGATTGTGGAGCCTGTGACCATCATTTCTATAACTCCCGGTTATTTATTATGCATTCAGAAATATCATAAAATATATATTTGTTGCCATTTATTACCCTTCGCCAAGGTGAGCTTCATGGAGAGGAACATTCTTGTTGACAGTTTGAAGCAAACTCCGCTTGAACAGCAGAAACTTGAAATTGTGGAAAGAAAGGGATTGGGTCATCCAGACTACATCTGTGACTCCATTATGGATAGAATTTCCATCGAACTTAGCCAAGAGTATCTGAAGAAAGCTGGAGCCATAATGCACCACAATGTTGACAAATCCCTACTAGCCGCCGGAGAAGCCGAAACAAGATTCAGCGGGGGGACAATTAGAAAGCCCATGCTTCTTGTAATCGGCGACAGAGCCACCTTTCAAGTCAAAGACATCGAAATCCCCGTAGAAAAGATCGCCATTCAGACAGCCAAAGAATGGTTCGAAGAGAAACTCCGAGTAGATCCCGAAAAACACGTCAGATTTCAGGTGGAGTTGAAGCCAGGACACCCCGAACTCGTAGACATCTTTGCACGAAAGGAAGGACGATTGCTTGGCGCCAATGATACATCTGCAGCTGTGGGCTATGCACCGATGACTCGAACGGAGAGAATTGTTTTCGAAACTGAGCAATACGTGAACTCCCCAGAATTTACGAAGAGATTTCCAGAGTCGGGTGAAGATGTCAAGGTCATGGGACTCCGCAAGAACAATAGTTTGCGTTTGACTATCTCGATGGCTTTTGTCGATAGGTTTGTGAAAGACGAGGAAGATTATTTCCGAAAGAAAGCAGAGATTTACGATGATGTTAGCAAATTCGTGGAGGAACATACGGACTTTGACAACACCAAGGTACTTTTGAACACGTTAGATGTGAAAGGAAGAGGAATCAACGGGGTATACTTGACCGTGCTAGGAACAAGTGCAGAGAGTGGAGACTCCGGTCAAGTTGGAAGAGGCAACCGAGTTAATGGAATTATATCGTTAAACAGACCCGTATGCTCTGAAGCAGCGGCGGGTAAGAATCCTGTAAGCCATGTTGGCAAGATTTACAACAGCCTAACCCATCACATCGCTGATCGCGTGCACAAGCAGGTTCCTGCAATCGAAGAGGTCTACATGTGGTTGCTGAGTCAAATAGGCAAATCAATAGATCAACCAGCAATAGCAGCCGCTCAGGTTGTGATGAAACAAAACAATTCCTTCAACAGCGTCAAAAGGGAAATTGAAGAGGTAGTTGACGCAGAACTTGAAAACATCGATAAGTTCTGCAACGACTTGGCACAAGGAAGAATCTCAATCTGCTGAATCTTCGATCAAATCCCATTGTTTCCAAGCACGATCACAGAATATGCGCGCAATAATTCTTATGATGTAGACACGGACATTTACATATTCAGGATAAGACGAAAGGTATTTCCATGAAACAAAAAGACCTCAAGCGCATAGGTATCGGCTTAATAATTGGAGGAATAATGTTGCTTTTAGATGGCCTAGGCAGTCTAATTCTCCCGGCAAACTATCATGACTTTTGGTTTGACTTAGAAAGAGTTTTTAGAATGATAGGAAGTTTTCTGTTAATTCTCTTAGGAGCTTATTTTGTGAAAGAGACGACTTAATATTACGCGCGCGCAAATGGATTAGACAAACCAAAAGAAAAAAAAGGAAGATGCGGGAGATATCTCCACCACAACCAGATGAATCTCAATCTGCTGAGATTCTGGCAAAACTTGAAGGAAGAAGCTATGAAGAACAAGTATCTGAAGATTCTAACTTTGATTGGAGGGCTTCTCGTAGCTGTTTTCGGGTTACTCTGGGCAGTAAGCCTCTACTTTCAAGGACAGTTGGTTGAGAACTCTGGACCAGTGGTCATAATAATAAGCGTAGGACTAATTCTCGTTATAATGGGATGGAAAGAGTAGCCTTTCTTGTGTGAAACAATATTTTTGCATTGGCAGGGCAGCAAACTACCCTAAAAGGTGGTTTGGCTTAATAAGTGGTCTTTGTGAAAGCGGACGCAACTAAATCCTCTGTTTTTTCCTTCTGATAGTCATTTCAGTGATTTTTTCGCCTTCACGGACCACATTAATGGTGAAATCCTTTTCTCTCAAATCGAGAATATTGGGAGCAACTACACAGTTGTACAGCAAGGTTTGCAGTCGAGCCCGTTGGCTTTTCCAAGTCTCTTGAGGACACGGGTTATCCGGATGCTTCATCAGTCTCACAAGAAAAGAATTGATTGTTTCTCTATAAATATCGTCTTGCATAGAACGATATACTATGGTTTTCGACATGTGCACTGGTAATCACTGTTCCTTCTGAGGCTTAAGGGTCAGGCTAGATACTCGAGTCCACAGGGTCGATGTATCCTCTGAACACAAGATTTCTGTTCAAA
>JASFPO010000057.1:0-12307 GCA_050115935.1 Candidatus Bathyarchaeota archaeon
TCTTGAAACTGCTGGGAATTAAGGCTGGCGATGTCATGGTTTTTGCAAGAGAAGATGAAGGCCCGATATACGTGGGAAGAGCTGAACTCAAAATAGAGATTCCATTCGCCAAAAAGTTGGAAGGAAAGATTAAAGCTAAAAAGAATTAGTTTTGAGGGAAAGCATTTGAAAGAGGTTAGAAGCATCCAAAGAGATCTTGAATCCGCAGATAGCCTATTTAAGGCAGGGAAATTCGCTAGGGCTGAGAAAATCTACGTTAAAATTCTGAATGAAGACCCTAAGAATCATCGAGCCACTGCGCGTTTGGGCGAGATTGCGCTACTCAGTAACCTTTTGGATGATGCTGAGAAGTGGCTAACCGAGGCAATCAAACTCAAGCCTGAAGAAAAGGCTGCGAAATCTTTGTTGGCAGAGGTCTTCTATCGTCGCGACGAATTTCAGAAAGCGGCGCCGTTCTTTCGGTCTCTCGGAAGAGAATCAAGAGCAAAGCAGCTTGAAAGCTTCAAGGGCGTCTCACCCAACAAAATCGAGGGACCTGAGGTTACCAGCCTGAAGTTTGTAATAACTGACCCTTTGCCAGTGGTTCAGATACGGGTAAACAACAGCGAACCTGTCAACGTCTTAATCGATACCGGTGGGGCTACGCTGATCATCGACAGCGAATTCGCGAAAGAGGTTGGCACAGTCCAGTTTGAGGCAGAGACGGGAATCTTTGCAGGGGGAAAAAAAGCCGCAGTCCATCAAGGAAAGGTGGATTCTGTGACGTTGG
Source organism: Candidatus Bathyarchaeota archaeon (assembly GCA_050115935.1). Classification (GTDB taxonomy): domain Archaea; phylum Thermoproteota; class Bathyarchaeia; order Bathyarchaeales; family Bathyarchaeaceae. The sequence goes on from JASFPO010000057.1 coordinate 770, forward strand.
GAGACTTTACTGTCAAGAACGTGCCCGTGGAGATTTTGCCGACCCGTCGTTTCTCTTCTATCTTTGGAGGAACACGGATGGACGGTATTATTGGAACTTTGTTGCTTCACCAATTTATTGCGACACTGGATTATCCTGGAGGGCGTCTGATTCTACGACGCAGAACAGAGCAGAACCTGAAAAAGGTTGAAAAGGAGGCTAAGGAGCAGGGAGCTATAGTCGTTCCCTTCTGGATGGCGGGTGATCACTACATGCATGCTTGGGGAACAGTCAACGAAAGCGAACCCATGCTCTTCTTTGTGGACACTGGTTTGGCCGGCGGAGGATTCACGTGTCCTGAATCTACACTGAGAAGAGCAAATATCAAGCTTCAAGAAGATCAAGCAGGAGAAGGAATCGGTGGAGGAGGCAAAGTCAGAGCGATTCCATTTATGGTGAATGAACTAACACTAGGGGATGCCAAAGAGCATAACATTCAGGGAATCTTTACCCCCAATACTGGGGATTTGGAGAGAGTTGTTGGCTTTCAAATTGGAGGCCTAATTTCTCATGGATTTTTCAGACCTTATGCTCTGACATTTGACTTTGCCAAGATGAGATTCTTTCTGAAGAAAAAAAGGTGAAGCGTCGCCCACACACAAAAAGATGCGCGCATGTGACAGATCTGGAAGACTACAGGCTCTTTAGGAAAAGGAAATAAAAAGGGGCAACCTTAAAAGCGTCCTTGGTCCAAGAAATCCCCATAGAGAGCGGCCGTAGTCTAGTTTGGATTAGGACACCAGCCTTAGGGCATGATAGTTTCTCTGATGTTTTTGGACTTGGCCTTTTTGGAATGCTCCTTTTCACTCTAAACACCTCTTTAAAGTTGTCTGTCTTGTTCTGTGCACTAATATCAAGTGCAAGTCATCATCTACTCGTCTAAAGGCGGTTTGCACCTTTCTAAATCGCCTTTTCATTTTTTGCTCTACCTCTTCATGAGCTAATCATCTTTTTGAGATGAATAAGAAAAAAACTGTGACAGAGCTTCCCCTTATGCGAACTCGGCAAGGATGAGGGGAATAACTAATACATAGAATAATAATGGACGGAGTCCTGTTACATTCCTGAACTGTTAACAGAAAAAGTGTGTTTTTCTGGAGTTGAATTGAATACAGGATGAATGAAATGAACCTAAGAAATTCATCTTGAACGAGGCTAGGAAGCCGAGAGCGAAGCGGTGAGAGAATAAATTTTTTCCTTAACTATCAATAATCTGCGCGCGCGAGTGCGCATGGTTATCGGTTGCTTAGGTTTTTATGATTAGAAGATTCATTATACACTATGAAGTATGACAATAGAAAAGTGGCTGGGATGCTTCTATTTATCGCTGGTGTCCAGTTTCTTTGGGGAATGGTCATAGCGGAGGCACTACATCCAGATTACAGTGTCTCAGAGAATTACATAAGTGACTTAGGTGTTGGGGCTACATCGCTCATCTTCAATTCATCGGTGTTCTTGTTTGGCGTGATGGCGGTTGCCGGTGCCTACTTCATTCAACGAGCGTTCAGCGAAAGACTTCTATCAACCCTTTTCACCCTAGCTGGTATCGGCAGTATGGGAGTAGGACTATTCCCGGAAAACACTATTCCAGTAGTACACGCTGTCGCTGCATTGATGGCTTTCGGATTTGGGGGGCTGTCTGCAATCGCGTCACATAGACTGCAGAGACCACCGCTCTCTTACGCTTCTATTCTTTTGGGAGTGCTGTCGATCTTGGCACTTGCTCTCTTCGGTTCCAGAATCTATCTTGGTCTAGGTGTGGGGGGAATGGAGCGCATGATTGTCTACCCTACTCTGCTCTGGGCAGTTGGCTTTGGCGGTCATCTAATAGGCTATTCTTAGGACATAGCGCGCGCACACGCGCTCAAAATTCGCGTGCGTTAATTCTTTGGTTTCGCGCGCGCAGCGAAAATTGCACCCGAGGTTGCAATTAAGCCGATTCCTACTATCCCTATAACAGCTGCAATGCCAGTATGGTTCTCTCCCAAGAATGATTCTCCTGCTACCATCACAAGAGCTCCTATCAAACACATCGAAACTCCCAAGGCAAAAATGACATATGCCCAACGCATTTATGGCACTCCCTCCTTCTAACCAGAATCTAGTCACTTGATTCAGTTTTAAGACTTTGGAAGCGTAAGCTAATATATCACAACCATAGAAGGAATACGACTCTTTAAAAAGAAAATGGAAAACAACACCTTTTTTGTCGGTCGCGCGCGCATGAAAACAATGAATAAACATGCAAGCACTACTTTAGGTATGCTTGCACCGTAAATTTTATCTGAAGAGTTTGCCAACTTCGTACTCAAGGTCTTCTCGATGAGTCTAGAATCAAGCAAGACTTTGGGTGGAGTAGGAGCTATATTGATTGCGGTTGGTTCCTTCGTCCCCTTTTTGGCTCTTGTTGGCATAATACTCGTACTGATAGCTATGAAAGGTTTATCTGAGTACTTTAGTGAAAGGGGCATATTCCTTAACGTACTTTACGGGTTCATTTTCAGCATGATAGGCATCGTAGTTACCATTGTTCTGTTGGTTGCGGCTTTATTTGCAGGAACATTCACGGCGATGCGGCCTTTTTCTGCTACCACTGTTTTTCAGGATGTGCTTGGCGGAGCGTTTTTAGCTGGTGTGATCGTGTCCATATTTTCGTTGCTTCAAGCTTTTCTTTACAGGAAATCGTTCACAATCCTTTCAGAGATGTCTGGCGAGAAAAGGTTTGACACCGCAGGGTTGCTGTTACTTATAGGCGCTATTCTGGCTATTATCATAACAGGTTTAATGTGGTTGCTCGTCACATTTCAGGGTTTTGAAGCATTACTTCGATTCTTCTTTGTAAGCTGGATAGGCGGAATATTTCCTCTCGTTGCTTGGATACTGGCAGCTGTAGGCTTCTCCTCAATCAAAATGCCCACAACTCAGTTACCTGCAGAAGCACCTACGCCTACTGTTTCTGTGGAAAAGAAGTTTTGTCGATACTGTGGAGCAAAAAACGAAACTGATGCTATCTTCTGTGAGAAATGTGGAAGGGAGATATCCGAGAAAGCCAATTCCTGAACCTAGTCAAGTAGAAGTCATCAACTTTCCATTGGATGGTGCGCGCGCGACTATTTGACGATAGAATAAACTATAAGTGTAGCGTTTGAGAAGGCTGTTTTGCCCTGTATCCTCTAACCAACTGAAGGCATAACCTATGAAGGAAGAGGTTGTAAGTTTTCGAAGCATACTTGAAGCTCGTAGAAAAATAAGAAACCTCGTTACCAAAACTCCAACCTACCTGTCTAATGTTTTCAGTCAGAGGACAGGCGCAGAAGTTTACTTAAAGCTTGAATGTTTTCAGCCGGTGGGAGTCTTCAAGATAAGAGGTGCCGTCAACAAGATATGTAGTCTCTCCCCATCAGAACTAGAGAGAGGTTTGGTTACCGCCTCCTCCGGAAACCATGGATTAGCCGTGGCCTACGCAGCTAAGATTTATGGAGCTAAAGCCGTGGTTGTTGTGCCCGAAAACGCTGTGAAGGAAAAAGTTGAAGCCATAGAAAGTTATGGGGCTGATATCGTAAGATATGGAAAGGACTATGATGAAGCGTACTCTAAGGCTCTTGAGATACAAAAGGAAGTTGGAACAACCTTTGTGCATCCCTTTGAAGACCCTTTCGTAGTCGCGGGACAGGGAACCGTTGGTTTAGAATTGCTCGAAGATGTCCCAGATTTAGACGCTATAATCGTTCCTGTAGGCGGCGGCGGCCTCATATCCGGAATATCTGTCGCCGCGAAAACGTTGAACCCAAAATTAAGGATAGTGGGGGTCCAATCCGAGGGAGCTCCAGCTGTCTACCGATCTTGGAGGGCTGGAAAAATCGTAGAAATAGATTCCGTTAACACGATTGCAGACGGTTTAGCTGCTAGGAAACCACTTGACCTAACCTTTGGAATAATCAAGAGATACGTGGATACCGTCCTGTTGGTAAGTGAAGAGGAAATCGGTGAAGCCGTGTTGGCGCTTCTACATAACGCTCACATACTGGCTGAACCTTCAGGAGCAGCCTCTCTAGCAGCTCTCCTATTCAAATACCATCCAAAGCCTGAAGAGAAAGTCGCAGTGATCATCAGCGGAGCGAACATATCAATAGACTATCTAGCCTCCTTGCTTAAACAAACGTAAAATCTACACAAGTATTGAAGCACCTTATTTGAGTGGGAGTGATTTCCCCAAAGTTTTAAGCTGAAATAGAGTTTGTTATAACCCGATGCGCGCGCGCATGTGACAAACCTGAAAGACTACAAGCTCTCTAGGAAAAGGAAATAAAAGGGGCAACCTTAAAAGTGTCCTTGGTCCAAGAAATCCCCATAGAGAGCGGCCGTAGTCTAGTTTGGATTAGGACATCAGCCTGCCAAATCCAAGCAAAATGCAGAACGCTGACGAGCCGGGTTCAAATCCCGGCGGCCGCACCATAATTTCTGCTATACAATGTTTCAAAAACCTTTGAGGCTGTACATAAAGACCTCTAATTGATGTCCCTTCATGTCATGCAGGGCTTCTCTGGCTCTATCTTTTCTCACATTCGGGCAGATTTGTCTTGAGGCGTCAGTACTTCTTCAACAATTCTTTTGCCAGCCGCAACCTCATCAACAGAATGGATGGTGGCTCCCATCTCTTCAAGTTTCTTTTTAATGTCTCCAAAGTCTATACTGTTTCCAGCTATTATGATCTTCACGTTCTCAACCTTTTGATCTATCTCATAGATAATCACGTTTACGCCTTCTACACCTTCGAGGTGGCTTAGTGCTTCAGAAAGTTCGACGACGTTTGGGTTGTGTGGCTTCAAGACGTCTAGGACAAGTCTTCTTATCATCTTAGAGCGACTCGCTATAGTCTTCACGGAGTATATATTTTAACTTTTCTTCAAAAAGCGATTAACTGTGCTAGGAAGACTGAACAGCTCCCAAGAGAACAGCTATGACCACTATAAGTATTCCAGCAACAAGCGTTACAGCACCATACAACAATCTATTCTCCTTCGCAATACTTCCGAGATAAAGACCTAAACAAAATAATGTGGCCAGACTGAGAATAAATGAGATGACATAGGCGTCCCAGATGACAAACGCTCCAGTTAACGTGAGAATGAAGGGAATAAGCGAGATCACCGCCGTCAATATGGGTGAGGCCCCATCCACAAACGCAGCATATGCAGAAACAAATTCAGAAGCTTCACTGATCACGGAGTCGCTGAGATCTGTGAGCATAGTAGCCTCGAGCGTTTTGAGATGTCTCATTCTCTCAGCTCTTTCAGTCATAAAAGCTCCGAAGACTCCTGACAATCCCATGGCAAGACATGCACCTAAACCAGTAGTAACGATCACTTCTGGTCTTTCAATAGCGATGATCCAAGAGCCTACAATAATGCCGAGCATGGTCATGGAGCCGTCAAAGCCGTTTTTGATGAAGTATCTTCTGGCGATGGGACTCATTTGCGTAATCTGTAGATACATTTTGGCTTTTCGAAAGAAAGAACTAACGCGTTGTATCAAGGTTTAACCACGCCGAGAAGACAATGCTTCTCATATTTCGTCACTCGTCTGCATTATCAAGGTACTTTTTGCTCAATATAAATCTTAAGAAGTTCTCAATCAACGCGGGGCTTAGGGAGGCGTACTTGATGTATCTTTGCCCCATTTGCATCTTGAGCACAGCGAAGTAACGACGTGCTCAAAGTATGCTAGTGAGCGCACGATGTCTGTTATGCTTATCAGGCCGATGAGAAGTGTGTCTTCCACTATGGGGAGCTTTTTGATTCTTCGTTCGTTCATGAGTCTCACGGCTTCTCGAAGGTCAGTTTCAGGATGTGATGCTATGAGTGGTGTTGACATTATGTCTTTGACTCTGGTGATTCTTGGATCTCTGAATTCGAGCAGCACCCTTTTCAGCATGTCCCGTTCGGTTATGATTCCGATCGGTTCTCTTTCACTGGTCACAATCACACACCCTATATCGTGTTTGTTCATGAGCTCAGCTACAGCCTTCACAGGGGACGCGGAGTTAATTGTTACAACGTTCTTGGTCATCACATCTTTGACTAGTAAGGACATTACCACATCAACTCTATTTGACCTTCAGATTTCTCAGACACTCAACGATTTGGGGGCAGCCAAAACATTCGTCCGGGATAGGAGTGTTTTTTGGAAGGCTATTCAAGTAGCCGTATGTGTGTGAGCAACCTTCAAAATTCTTTTCTCCGAATAGAAAGAATGATTTCTTTGATTCTTCATCCTCTTTTGGTTTCTGTGTTTCTTCCATTTCAGCTGTTTCAACGTGAGTTTCAATCGGAGGTCTTGCAGGGGCGCTTTCGCTCATCGTTGTTGGCTCTTGTAGTCTCTCTCCAATTGTTCCTGATGGTTGAGTTACCTCAGGTGATGGTTGGTAGTCGTTTATGCGCGGGGGTGTTTTTGGGGATTCTACGTGTGTTTCTGTTCTTTCTATGGGTTCCGTATCTTTTGTGAAGCTTTTCTTGGGTTCTCTGGAGGCTGCTTTCGGCTTTTCCAGAACGGTGGGTCGGGGGTCCAGCTTGATGAGAAGTATTGCGTATAGTACTATGATTATGGCTGTCGCTGCGATTAAGGGGATACCTAGAGGTGACTCGAATGGAAGCATTTGCTCTCCTAGGTTTGATTGTCAGCTTGCAGCATATAGATTTGATGAATTCGCGATACATAGCCAAGATAAGTGATTTTCCATTCCACGATACCAGCACTTTTGCAGTCAGCGTCTACAGAAGAACAAGAATCCAAACAAGATCATCAATACTAGAAGTTTTCTCCTTAAATCTCTAAGCACACACTAAGCGCATAAAAGCTCAAATTGAAGCCAGTATAGAATAGGTTGGTTGAGGTGTCGGATTGCGTACCTGGCAATTTGTGTTGTTTGCTTTAGGAGTGCTAGGGTGTCTGATAGCAGCTTACTTGATGGGATGGGGAGAGTCAATCCTAGGAGAGAACTACATTGGTATTGCAACTGTGATGTTGATAGCAGGACTCGGCATAATAACCGTCTTCGCCGCAACATCAGTTTTGGGGAAGCCAGACGAATCCTAGAAGGAAACTTGTTACGTGTATACCTCTAGCAGTCAAGGTTTACGGAAGAACTTGAGACAGAGAAAAGTGTGTTTATGTATGAATATCTATCCATGTTAGCAATCTTATTATTCCTTGAAGATCATACGCTCTGAGGCAAATGAATGAACATTCTCTACATTCAGCAATTAAAGGATGGTATTCAGTTCCTGGAGATAAATCTGAAGTTAAGGTAGACGATTTTATCATTGATATTGCTAGAGGAGCTTTTCTGATTGAAATACAGACTGGGAATTTCTCGGCCGTTAAGAGGAAACTGACTACCTTGGTCAAAAACCATGCAGTTCGACTAGTCTATCCAATTCCTGAACGAAAATGGATAGTGCGAGTCACAGAAACGGGCGAGATAGTTAGTAGAAGGAAGTCTCCGCGCAAAGGAAGACCAGTTGATCTGTTTTATGAATTAGTGAGCATCCCCAATCTTATTAACCATGAGAACTTTTCTCTAGAGGTTTTAATGATTGACGAAGAAGAAATAAGATGTAATGATGGTAAAGGAAGCTGGAGAAGAAAGGGAGTAAGCATCAAAGATTCAGTGCTGATCAATGTTAATAGCAAGTTGCTTTTCAAGGAGAAAGAGGATTTTCTCATGTTCTTACCCGACAATCTAAAGAGAACTTTCACTAGCCAGGGCCTGGCAGACCTAACAGGAGTCTCGATCCACCTAGCACGAAAGATGGCTTATTGTCTAACAAAAATGGGGTTAATAGCAAATGTTGGAAAGAATGGAAGAAAACTGACATTTCAGAAGACACTTTCCAAGGATCCAGGTGCCAAGCAGAATATGGTAAGCATGTAATCCGCTAGAGCTTTTTTCCTTGAATCTTTAATGCAACTTGAAATGAAATAATACAAACTGAACCTTCTTAGGTAATTTCAAACGTTATGACATACTGGACGTATGTAGAGGTTCCTGGAGTTAAGATTTCAAGATAAGTATTAACGTAGGAAGTCCCTGTGCTGCTTGTATCAATTGTCATTGCAACATAAATTGTCTCCAATGGATCAAGATTGTACCATGAACCCACATCGCCGCCTAGCTTGTAGTCACCATTCTCAATTTCTATTTGAGCCGAAGTCCCATCTGTAGAATTGTGGAAGTAAACAGTGCAGTTTTCCAATCGGTTGATGTTGGAGTCGGCGTATTTCTTCAGTCTAATCTGCCAAGAACCTGCAACTGTATTGTTCACTTCTAAGACAGAATCAAAATTATCTCTGGTATAATTAACAAAAAGTAGCGCAGCATCAACATACTGAACATCGACCCCCCCAATTTTGACGGCTTCAAGTCTCAAGCCTGAATCATTTATCTCGGTCCATGTTGATAGAGTTGATAAGCAGGAATAGTTGTACCAGGTCCAAGAACTGGCAGTCACGAAACTTGCGATCTGCACCGTTGATGTAGAATTATGCAACCAGATTTGCAGTTCTCCATCATCACCAGCATCTTGCTGAGTATACACGCAGATTTCTACATCGTTTATCGTACCTGACTCTGAGGTGTCTGTGAAATTAAACCTGTCTTCGATGGCGCTGACGCTGGTTGTAATGTAATCCGTTGGATAGTTCACAGATGAAAGATATGGAGAGGTTCCTATTTCAGTCCACACCACGCTAGAATTGTCAAAGCTGTCTACCCAAAGCTCCAAAGTATGGTTTTCCTGAACACTAACCTTTGCGCTTGTGCTGTTTGCGTAAATTGTGTTGTCACCTGTTGAACCATTTTCGAGAATCACAGGAGGCGCCGTGACTGATGCGTTTGGCTGCTTCAAAAGATCATAATATGAGCTTCCAGCAACATTATAGATCAAAAGGCCACAGATAACGATCAGAGCCATCGCTAGGCGAAGCACACGATGAATTCGATGATCGTCAATACTATACTTTCGCATACTGAAAGCTCCTTTAAGCAGGAAGAAATAAAGAGGGGAGAGTGAGACTACTCCTCAACGTCAAGTGCTATCTGCAGATTCACCGTGATATTGTCATTTGCGCTAGCTGCTGTTGTAATCTCAACTCTAAGGGTCCACTCGGTAGTCGCAGGCAAAGACTGCCAACTCATTGTAGGGAAAGAATCCCAGTTGTCGCTTGTCGTAGTGTAGTTGAACGATGCTTGTGCGGATCCGCCTACATCCATCAACACGAAGGCAATTTTCGTGAAGTTGCTGACAGATGCATCACCTGACCCTGGACTGATTGATTCATGCCTAAGCCTAATGTTGTGCGCAGAACCGTCACTGTTGCTCACGTTCAATGGCTCTTCATAGTACAATGTCACGTTTGGATATGCATTGAGAGATAGACTCACCCATGTACCATTGTTTCCCATTGTCGAGCCAGTGGGCCAATCGCCGCCGGTTTCAAACTGAACTGAAGCGCCAGTTGTAGTAATCGCTGGTTGCATTATCATCCCATAGTAGACGGCAGCGCTAGCTGTTACAACTAGCATGTTTGCCAACAGCAGGACCAACAGCTTCGCAGACTTTCTGGATAGTATGCTCCTTATTCCCATTGTGTCACCTCCTCCTCAACTTTTCCATCAGATTTGGACTGAGAAGAGCGCCGATGCTAATTCCCAAAATAACTACACAGCCCGCAATGACTAGTTGCAGCATGACTAACGGAAATGCTGTCCCTTGAAGGTAGCCATAATTGTACACCGAGAATAGCGAAATGAACACCGTTGGAAACGTCACTGCAACTGACCACGCCTTAGCAAGCGTCCACGCCTTCTTTGAAGTAGCCAAATAGAGGTTGACAGCAACCACGTTAGCCAAGGCAATTGCCAAGTAAAGGACGCTGTACAAGAAACGCATGTGGTCTCCAAAGACAACAAGAAACTCTCTGCTCACCCACAGATGACCAAAACCTATCACTGCCCCCACTACGTAAACGTAGGATATAGATTTTGGAAATCGTTCCTCCAAGAGACAAGTCAACATACTCAGCAGTGCGAACAGGTCCACAGCTAGCAAGGCAAAGAACTCTGGAAGTATCGTCGATGCCACTCTTCAATCCAACCTAGGTATGAATCTGAATCGGACATAAGCGTATTAAAAGACTATGAACTCTGAATCTGAATTGAAACAAAGTAACGATTGTTGTACCCACTGTGAATCATTTGGTGCGTACTCGCCTCCAAACTGAATCAAAAATTCATAAAAACTAAAGAGCAGCAAGTCCAAAGAAAACTCAAGGAGATATCAGTGCAAAACTCCGACTCTGAACTCAACCGTAAAACCCGGATTGCCGATGTTATTCTCGTGATGTTAGGTCTTGCTCTATTCATGTCGGGAATCTACACATGGCTCTCGTTCAATTCCTTGTCAGGAACATTCTTCTCTGTGCTTGAGAGCCAAGGTTACAACATTCCTTCCTCAATCTCAACAAAGTTCATGCAGATAACGCTCACATATTTTCTCGTAACCATAATCGGATTTCTACTAATCACCGTTGGCACTATCAACGAAGTCGCTTCTATCTTTGAAGTAAAGTAGCCGCGAAGCCAGAGGAGGAAAGAAGACAAGGGATAGTTTTCTCATCTACTATTCAGGCTTTGCTGTGAGTTTTCATGGTTACGAGGATTGCGAAAGACTTCCACAAGAGATGTTTATTTCAGATTCATAATGCTTTATTCTCCAGAGCATCTAGTTCTTCCCTGAAAGGGTGACCGACAACGACTAATGTAGCTGGGAAGCCTTACGTCTTCTTATGGTGCAAGAAATGCAGTAGAAAGACAGATCATGTCATGGTCGACACTTCTCCAGTTTTCCGTTTTGGAGAAAGCCATATAGAGGAGATCTATGAATGTCAAGAATGTGGAGAAAAGAAGAAGGTTCTAGAGTTAATACAGTAATCTCCCACACAACCAGAAGCAGGAAATCCCCCAAGAATAAGAAGAGTCTTCTGAACTTGTGATTGTGGAAGTTGAAGATCAAGTTGGCACCTCGCCTCTTTCTCCATTCAGATTTTGATTCGAAATATAAACGTTTATTAAATATTACTACTCACTATAATATAGGGAATTGCCTTGGTCAGCGGCCTATATGACCATATCATTGGGCTCATGGTAGCTTGCGTTCTTGTTGTTTCAGCCTTCGTGGCCATCCCCAACTTAGCCTATGTTAATCTCCTTTACATGGAACAGCAACAACTCAGGAACATAGCTCTCAGCGCATCTAAAACCATTTTGCTGGACAACGGATATCCGACAGACTGGGGTTCAACAAACATCTTTAGCCAAGACCAAGTAAAACGATTTGGCCTGGCACTCGCTGGAAGCTCCTCATACTACGTACTAGACCCAGACAAAGTTCAAAGACTGGTAGTCGGAAACCCAACTGGGACTGTTGAGTACGAAGCAAT
>JASFPO010000058.1:0-12276 GCA_050115935.1 Candidatus Bathyarchaeota archaeon
ATGCAAAAAATGTTCTGGAACACCTGTTTCTTTGGTGATTTTCTCTCTGGCTTCTTTGGTTCCACCCTTTTCTAAGATATCCAGTGTGAATCTGATGTTGTTTTTTCTTAATGCTGTTGTATATTCATTGTGAGTTTGGTTTTTCTTGTCTATTAATTCTCTGAGATACATCTTGGTGGGTAAGACCCAAGAGTGAAGGTACCTGAGAACACGAATCAACTCCTTTGGAGCTAGTTTGGTTCGGTTATGGAATTCTTCGAGCTTTTCTCGGGTATCCACGAGATGTACTAGCTCTGAATAACTCTGTACATTTAGGCTGTCAAGTTGTTTGAAAACTCTGTTCAGCTTCTCCATATACTCTCCATATCTCTGCTTAGGGTCACTTCCGAGTAGTCTGGTGGCATATTCCTCGGCTTCTTTCATATTGTGATCGTAATGTTTCCTCACGAAATCGTACGGAAGAACTTCAAGAATTCTTTTGACCAATTCCTTATAGCTAGGGCTAGGTTTGACCAGCTTCTCTACTTCTTTCCAGTCTATCCCCATCATGTTCACTCTTTTGAATTCTACAGATGAATGATGAATTTGCAGTCTTCAGCTCCAGATATTACAGATTGCACGAATTCAATATCTACTGGTCTTTCAAGAACAGCTTCCCAGAGTTTCATCACAAACCCTTTTGAACAGTGGCAGTAGGTAGGTGAAACTTTGCCTTCAGCTGCTGCAACCATCTCACAGTAACATCTCACTCCATAGGATTGAGGTGTGTAGTACTGATACAGCAAGCTTCCTTCTCTGACAAGCCTCGTGCCTTTCATGGGTTTTTTCTGCTCTGCCTCAAGAAATTGATCAACAGTTTTGAACTTCTTCCGTCTAGCCACTGCCTCTTCTACCGCTCCACGGTTCTGCTCAGCACAGTTAAAGCCACAATTTTCCATAATCCTGAACTTTGTTTCTTCATCAACAAGTTGATCTAACCTTTCCATGGCACCTTTCATCCAACTAGCTTTCTTCTTTGCATCAGTTTTCTCAGTGATCTCCTCACTCTTCTCCATGACTTTCTTCATCACTTCTTCTCCGGCAAAGCGCTCAATAATCTTCTCTAAAGCCAGCAACATTCCATGCTTCTTTCCCATACAAAACATCCCCAGACACAATTATAATGTGTCCACTGAATTTTATGGCTTGTGGAGGACGATACTCCGCACCGTTTTCGATGGGAAAAGCAAAGAAATCTTAAAAAGCCTAGATTCAACTTATGGTAGCGAATAGGAGATAATTGATTATGAGCGAGGAAAAGAGATTCTATGAGAAAGCAAAGGAAGAGATGAGGCTCTCTGAGAGAATTCTAGCTGAGCTTCCTGGATTTAGAGGATACAAGGAGAAGGAATTGCGCCGAGAAAGCGACAAACTTCTTCGCAATCACGTTTACCGAAAACTTATGGAAGCCAGAAAAGACCTGAAAGAGGTCTTTCAAAGACTTTCAGACCGACATCTTCATGAAGTCTTAACTGAAATGGACCGCTTTCTGATGAGATTCGACAGAGTTTCCGAAAAGATCAATCATGCATCATATGGTTATGCTGGCTTCTTCAACATTGCGAAAGTTGACGAAGAGAAACTTGACAATATGATAACCTTTGACAACCAACTTCTAGGTTACGTGGAAACGATAATCAATGAAACCAATGATTTTAAAGGAGAAGTTATGAAAGAAAAGCTTGAGAAGACTGGAGATCACATTCAGACCCTCAACAACTCGCTAGAATCATTAGAGGAAAAATTCGATGAAAGACAAGAGGTTATTTTAGGAGTGTAATGAAATGCCACAAATCATAGAATGGAAAGACCCGAGACCTGAAGACGTAGTCTGGAAACATTCAGAAGACGAGATCACATGGGGCGCACAGCTCGTTGTTCGAGAATATGAAACTGCTGTTTTCTTTAGAGATGGAAAAGCGTACGATGTTTTTGGTCCAGGAAGACATACTCTTACGACATTGAATCTGCCCTTGATAACAGGTATCCTATCGCGCATTGCTGGCTATGGAGAGAAACCCTTTAAGGCGTCGGTGATTTTCGTTTCAACCCGTGTGTTTACCGGCAAGTATGGCGCAAAAGCTCAGACAACTGAATTGGCACCATTACAAGTTCATGGCTCCTTCTGGTTTAAAGTGGAAGAACCCCAATTGTTTGTTATGGAAGTTGTTGGCGGACAAAACGCCTACACAACCAGCGATGTGAACAATTATCTTCGAGGATTTCTCAATGAGCAAGTAATTGACGACCTATCGCGCTACGACCTAGTCACTGTTTTCACAAAGCTAGATGAAACTTCACTTTCCGTGAAAAACAACATTCTAGATGCTTTCAAGCGCATAGGACTTGACCTCACCGACCTTCGCTTTGAAGGAATCGACACCACACCTGAATACCGAGACCGACTGTTTTGGCTTAAACAAACAAGAGCCGCGGAGCAAGTACTAAGAATGGAAACGGTGAAGGAAGCCGCCAAAGAGCTCGGAAAGTCCCCAGGAGCAGCACTTGGAGCAGGAATGGTTCTCATACCCCAAATAATGACTCCCACTGGACCAGCACCCACACCAGCAGCCGCCATTATGATATGTCCCAAATGTAACGCCAGAATACCGGTTACATCTAAGTTCTGCCTGGAATGCGGAGGTGAAATTGCAGCATCTCCTACAGGAACGACAAAATGCCCGAAATGTGGACACCCAGTGCTCAATACAGCGAAGTTCTGTCCTGAATGCGGCCACAAGATAAAGTAGTCGGAGCCTTCCTCCTATGCCCAAGAAGCCAACAGGTTTGCTCACTTTAGGCGTCTTTGTTGTTATTGTGGCTATTTGCCTCATGGCTTATGCTGCACAGCTTATAAAGCGCCCGGATGAGGTTCTCTCACTTATCATTGTCTTCTCCGGAGCTTGGGTTATAGTTCTAGCTGGGATCCGTGTGACAAGTCCAGAGAAATATGAGCGAGGAGCTTTCAGCACCTTTGCGGGAGGCATTTTACTCGTAGCCGTCGGAGGTGCTTGGTTTCTCAACATTCAAGTTGCAGATGTGATCTACACACTGGCGGTTCTCTTAGTGGTTATCGGAATACTTGCAATCGCTTCGGCTCTCCGCATGTGGCGTAGGCATTAATAAGACCGGTTAGCTGACAAGCCTTCCTTCTTCCACGACCAGCTTTCCCTCTTTTATCACCTTGTCTACGAGATTAGCTCCAAAGCGGTAGCCAAGAAACTTGTGGTTTGGAACGTTCAAAATCATTACATCTGCTTTTTTGCCGGGCTCAAGACTTCCAACCTCGTGCGCGCGACTTATTGCATGTGCTGCGTTGATTGTTGTCGCAGTTATAGCTTCCGACGCCACCATTCTCATTTCACAGCAAGCTAGAGAGATTGCTATCTGCTGGCTCTCAACCCAACAGCTTGGATTGAAGTCGGTTCCCAAAGCCACCGCTACGCCCATTTCAATCATTTTCCTTGCGTTCGCGTACTTCCCTAACATGAGCGAAAAGGCAGCAGCCGGAAGCAAGATAGCAACTACAGGCTTCTTAGCCATTGCCTTCAGCCCCTTGACAGAGGCAAAAAGCAAGTGTTCAGCGGATACAGCTCCAACTTCAGCGGCAAGTTCAGCACCTCCAAACGAGGTCATCTCGTCTGCGTGAAGCTTAGGTTTTAGACCATATTCTTTGCCTTTTAGCAGAATTCGCTTAGACTGGTCTCTATTGAAGACTCCCTTCTCGCAGAATGCATCGCAGAACTCAGCTAGTTTCTGTTCAGCAACACTGGGGATCATTGTGTCTATTATGAGTTTCACATATTCATCAACGCTGTGCTCGCATTTTGGAGGGAAGGCATGGGCCCCGAGAAAAGTTGGTACGAGGGTGACTGGATGCTCATTGTTCAGGCGTTGGACAACCTTTAGGCATTTCAGCTCATCTTTAAGGGTTAGTCCATAGCCACTCTTTGCTTCAACAGTGGTTGTTCCGTGTTCAAGCATGACATCTAACGTTTTCCTAGCGTTCTCGAACAGTTGTTCTTTGCTGGCGTTTCTCGTCTCTCGCACAGTATTCATAATGCCACCGCCTTTCTGCAAAATTTGCATGTAAGATGAGCCTTCTACGCGCATTTCAAATTCATGTTCTCTGGAGCCAGCGAAAACAAGATGTGTGTGAGGGTCAACAAAGCCAGGCATCACTACCTCTCCAGAAGCATCTAGACATTCTTCGCCGCTGAACTCCTTCTTGATTTCAGAAGCTTTCCTAACCGCGATGATGGTGCCCTTGTGGATTGCCACGCTCCCATTTCTCAGAACAAGAAGGTCTTTCAGATGAACGCCGAGAGCAGGCTTCTGACTCCAACCTTGCAAAGTGATGAGTTCACTAGCGTTTTCAATCAGCAAGTCCACTCTTTTCTTTGTCACAGTCTCTTCGCCTTTTCAGTAGCTCTCTGCACCGCTACTTCAATCACTCTGTCCTCAGTTAAGTTGTCTATTTTAAGGTAATAGCCAGCTACATCAATTAAGGCTTGCAAAGGAGTCAAGCCGCAGAATTCGGAGCTCACGATGGGAACGTTGTAACGTGCAGCTTCAATTCCAATCAGTTCAAATACTCTGTGAATAGGTGTTTTCTCAAAATCTGTAACACTCATGCCTATTTGCGTCATGTTTTTCTCTGGGATTCCTGCAGCCATTGCCTTGACAAAGGCTAACCCCCCTTTTTTTGCGTGCAAAGCCTTGGCAATCTTCTTGGCTATCTGCAGGTTGGAGGTTCCCAAGTTAACGTTGAAGCCTAGCATGATCTTACGGGCTCCAGTTATTGTTGCGCCTGCTGTGCGGTGAGGATGAGGTGGTCCAAAGTCGGGTTTTCTCTGAGGGCTTTCCATGTTTTCTTTTAGAGCTTCATATTCTCCTTTTCTTATCCAGTCTAGGTCTTTTCTTTCAGGTGTGGTTGTAGCTTCACCATATAGATAAACTGGGACATTGCATTTTTCTGCTAGGGTTTTGCCGAATTCTTTAGCCAAGTGAGCACATTCTTTCAGATTGACATTCTTTATTGGAATGAATGGAACGACATCAACAGCGCCAATTCTAGGGTGCTGACCCTTGTGTTTGTTCATGTCGATCAGCTCAATTGCCTTGACTGCTGAGCCAAATGCCGCTTTCAAAGCCGAATTTTTGTTACCCACGAAAGTAACGACAAGCCTATTGTAATAGTCATCATAGGTAAAGTCTAAAAGGTGTAAATCTTTGATACGTTTCACCTCGCTTAGAATCGCCTCGACAACTTTGGGATCAGATGTGCTGAAGTTCGGCACGCATTCAACTATGCTTTTCAAATCACTCCCCCTAAATTGACCCTCTGCTCTTAGAAGCAAGAGGTGCGGTGAGAATAAGTTCATCGCCCCTCTATATTAAGAGGTTTTGTCTCAAGTCTTCGATTTCAGATACTGAAGCGGATTCTATATCATGAAAGTCTTGGCAAAAGGCTTCTGCTGGTGTATTTTTCGGCGCAGGCTTCTGAAAAGTCTTATATGTGAGTTTGGGGGAAAATGTGAACCCTAGGGATAAAAAAATGAGAAAAACTTTTCTGATATTAGTGAGCGTGCTTTTGACTGCTTTGATATCCTTGCCAATGCTTCGTTCAGCTCAAGCGTATCCTCTTACTACTTTCACTTGGGTTTCACCATGGTACTATATCGGTTACCAGAGTGCTCCTTACTATGATTACATTGTAGCATATGAAAACGGTTCAACTGCCGAGTTGGTAGTTCCAGTATGGAATGACCCAGCATGGGGATATACAGACGGGCTCAATGTTTCCAAAGTGATATTGAATTTCTACAACATAGGTGTCAACAAGACGTTGGATTACTACACAAGCCCCCACCAGATCGCACACAACCAATATGAGCTTTTCACAATAAGCTTCACGACCAATCTGAACGAGTTTGGAGTCGCCTCATGGGACCATGAATACAGAATCATCGTTGAGCATGTTAATGCCACACTCGCACCTTACACGCGTGTCTCACCAGATTTCATGATTTACTGGTCTAGCGTATCTCCGGGTTACAAGTTCGTTGTCGTTTCAAGCACTCAAGTTGATGCTGACGACAGCCTCAGCGAATACAACGCCTATTACAGTGAGTATTCTGGCTATTCTTGGCAAACCTTTGCCGCGCGAGAGAAGGCAACCGAGGCAGAGATAGAAAAAGCAATAGGCGATACCTACTACAATCGTGGAAACTTCGATTTAGCGAAAACACAGTATGACAGAGCCAACAATTTGTGGGACCAAGCCATCGCAGCCGAAGGAGAGTGGAGAAGTATCAATGACGTACTTAACCAGAACAACACTCGCTCCCAGATTGCAGAGAACTTGGCAGATGCAGAAGCAACATTAGCGATGGCAGAAGCAGCGCTTATCCAAGCACAAGCTTCTTTATTGATTGCTAACGCCACCATAATCCAAGCAGAAGCCGCAATGATGAACGCCTGGGGATTCTACTTCATTGGTCTTGGCTTTGCCCTCGGCTGGTCATTCATCGGCATCGGAGTCATAATATACGCACTGAGAAAGCCAAAACTGCCAACTTAGTCCAGACTAAAACAACCAAATCCCTACCTCTTTTTCTATTTCGATCGTCAAGAAAAAACTATTAACTTTCTCCATCTACTATTTGGTAAACGCTCATCGCAGGGAGAACTGTCTCAGTGCCTCAATCTCACTTCGACTGGAAATTCGAGATCCCAACATGGGAAAAGATCTACGAGCTATTGCTCAATCTAGCCAATCAAATTAGAGAAGCAGATTACAAACCAGACATCATAGTAGGCGTATCCCGTGGTGGGTGGCCTCCAGCTAGAATCATGTCAGATCTATTGGAAAATCCGAAGTTGGCTAACGTGAAAGCTGAATTTTATCTTGGCGTAGCTGAAACCAAAGGAGAACCTATCATAACGCAACCAGTTTCCGTGTCAGTGAAGGATAAGAGAGTTTTGGTGGTAGATGATGTGGCTGACACTGGCAAGAGTCTACGGCTTGTAAAGTCGCATTTGGAGGAGCAAAGTGCATCTGATGTGAAAATCGCAACGATCTACTATAAGCCGTGGAGCGTTGTAATTCCAGACTGGTATGAACTCAAAACAAGCCATTGGATAATTTTTCCATGGGAAAGAAAAGAATCAGTTAGAAATGTCGTGAAGAGATTCAAAGGTGAAGGAAAAACAGTTGAAGAAGCCAAGGAAGCACTGATACATTATGGCCTAGACCGCAAACTGGTGGAAAAATTTCTCAATGAGTTTTTTGAGGGGCAAGTTTGATTCAGAAGTTGGAAGGCTTTGACAAATACATTGTCATCGCTGGTTTTAGAAATGTCAAGATTAAAGATATTGACAAGTTTCTCATCGTTGTTAAAGAAAAGACCGGAAACGCCTGTGTCCAGTTTCTCAATGCAAAGCTGGTAGCGAGCTGGCAACATCTCTACTTTGCTGCTTTAAACGCAGTAAACGCTTTCAAAAGCAAGTTGAATATTTCAAACAATTTGAGCATTGAAATCCTTCTCTATGCCTGCGCTCGAACACAAATCAAGGAAGCCGTAAAGCTTATTGGAATTCATCCAAGCTCCAGTGAGGTTGCTGTTGTCATCGTAACAAACACCTGCAACGAGGCATCATCATTGTTAGATGCAATCTCTGCAATGCTTATTGGAAGCAGTCAAGATGATGGACTTCTTGAGTTAACCGATGATAAAGTTGGGGATATAAAGAAGCTTTTCGAGATTTCACACGTTGAACTAGAAGCCAAAGTGGAGAAGAAGTATGGTGAGAAAGAGGCTTTATTGGATTTAGTTATTGAACATGTCGCTTTGCTTGTTACTCAACGCTAGAATCAGAATTTCTCTTTCATTACTGAGAGAATTTGGTCGGGTTCTATTATTGATATGCCAGTTAACTTTCCAACAACTTCGATAAGGACTATTTTGTCTGGATTGCTCAAGTCAACTCTTCGCTCTATGTTTGCGGCTGCAACTTCAATCATGTCTCGGGTTGTGGTGTCGGTGAAACGCTTCTCCACTGTCACACGGAAAGATTCGTTCTCCTTGATTTTAGCAGCTAATTCGGTGGTTGTTCGCTCTATTTCGCTCAGACCAGTTCTCACAACCTTTTCAATGGGAATAACTCTAAACGTATATCGAAACTCGTAGGGTTTCTCCTTCAATATTGTCCGAAACTTCTCGATAACCTCAAAAGGGTCGAATGCAGTTTTAGCTGCGATCAGTCCCGTAATGCCCGTTTTGTCAACTTTTGAAGCAGAGTCTCCAATTTCGCCCAGCAAATACCATATTTCAGAGCAGGCGTCTTCCTCGTTTCCCCGCGAAGTCGTTGCGAGCAAATTAAAATCTTTCAAGACCATACGCTTTCACCACCAGCTTCATAAGTGACCAACAAAAGAAGCTTCAGCATGGGTCACCAACAGAAGCTTAGCCCACTTCTTCTTTTAGCATTTTCTATTCAACAAACTGTGAGCGTTCAGCAGAGGATCGGACAGAGACCTTAAATTCGAAGATTTAACACGTAACTACTTCATAACGATGTAGGGAGATCTATGAAAAAGCCAGTAATTGCTGTACATGGAGGAGCAGGAGTCTGGCGTCCAGAGAGAAGAAAACCCGGGTTAGCCGGCGTGAAAAAAGCAGCGGCTACAAGCTTCAAAATCTTAGAGGCTGATGGAAGCGCTCTGGATGCTGTGGAAGCCGCAGTTGTTTGCATGGAAGATGACGAAGTCTTCAATGCTGGAAAAGGTTCAGCCCTAACAATAGATGGACAAGTAGAGATGGAAGCTTCAATTATGGATGGAAAATCCCTGAATGCTGGAGCAGTTGGGCTTCTGAAGGATATTAAGAACCCAGTTCATCTAGCAAGAATAGTAATGGAACACACAGATCACATCTTCGTTGCATCCAAAGCTTCAGAGGAACTGGCAGAAGTTTTCCATCTAGAGAAGACAGAACCACTCACAGAAACTCGAATAAGATATTGGAGTGAACTGAAAAAGAAACTAAAACATGAAAAGGGAATTCACTATCTACCAAGGCTTAAGAAACTGCTTACATCTTATCCAAACCTTTTCGAAACAGACACTGTGGGGGCAGTAGCACTTGACATAGAAGGGGATGTGGCTGCAGCAACTTCAACCGGCGGACTAACTCTGAAGCTTCCAGGCAGAATAGGCGATACACCCCTTATCGGATGCGGTATCTATGCTGACAATGAGGCTGGAGCTTGCTCAACCACTGGGATAGGCGAAGTTGCTGTCAAGTTGGTTCTGGCCAAAGCTACCTGTGACTACATGGGCCACGGACAACAAGCTCAAGAGGCAGCGGAAAGCTCCATCAAACTTGTTAACAGAAGAATACACCTTAGAGAGTCCATGGGTTTGATTGCTGTTGACATGCACGGCGGGATAGGTGCTGCTCATAATTCTCAACATCTATGTTGGGCTTACATGACATCTGAAATGCAAAAGCCACAAGCTGCCCTAAGGGCGAAGATCGTTAGGAATACTTCCCAAGCGAAATGAGGATCTAACCTGATTGCGAGAAGTTTTATACTCGCAGGATGGAAATGCTTAAGACGGCTTCAATGTGGTGATTATTCTTATTGTTGCCGGAGCTGGGACTGTTTGGAGGAAGACTGGGAACAAGAGGATGAAGAGGAAGAAGAATGGGAAGAGGAAGAGTGGTGAAGCGCAAAAGAATCTGTCAAGACGCAAATCTTTCTGTCAAAATGCATGCAGGTTTATTACCAGCATATTCCATTTTGATGTTTATATAGATGAAGCATGGGACAAGTATGGTTCGAGTTGCAGTCTTAGATGAAGACCGATGTGATCCAAGACGTTGCGGCAGAGTTTGCCATCGTTTCTGTCCGCCTGTTAGAAATAAAATCGAGGCTATTCGTTTTGAGAAGGGCAAGCCCATTGTAGTAGAGGCTCTTTGCGTTGGATGCGGCATCTGCGTCAGAAAGTGTCCATTTGATGCTCTCTTCATAGTCAACCTTCCAGACGAGCTTGAAGAAGAATGCAGTCACAGATTCGGACCAAACACTTTCAAGCTTTTCCGCTTACCTATACCTTCTTCAGGCATAGTGCTGGGCTTGCTAGGACAGAACGGCATCGGAAAAACCACGGCGATAAAACTGCTTTCTGGTGAGATTAAGCTCAACCTTGGAAGATTCAACAATCCTCCAGATTGGTCTGACATAATCAAACATTTTCGGGGGTCGATTCTCCAAGAGTATTTTGAGCGATTAAGCAATGACCGACTTAGAGTGGTGCACAAGCCGCAGTATGTAGATAGAATTCCACAGATCATTCATGGCAAGGTAGGTGATCTTCTCAGTAAAGTTGACGAACGGGACATGCTGAAGATTCTAGTTGAGCAGTTGCAGCTTGAAAACATTATGGAGCGCAGCCTTGAAGTTTTAAGTGGAGGCGAACTGCAGAGAGTAGCAATTGCAGCCTCAATCTGCAGAGAAGCAGATGTCTACCTTTTCGATGAACCTTCAAGTTACTTAGATGTGAAACAACGTCTACAAGCAGCAAGAGTTATACGAAGTTTGACAAAAGATGAGAAAACTGTGATTGTTGCTGAACATGACCTCGCTATACTCGACTATCTGTCTGATCAGATCTGTGTTTTCTATGGCAGTCCACGTGTCTATGGCATTGTTTCCCATGTGCATGGAGTTAGAACAGGCATCAACATATACCTTCAAGGCTTTATCGCAGACGAAAACGTACGATTCAGAAAAGAGCCCATCATTTTCCATGTGAAACCTCCAACCAAAAGCTGGGCAGCAGGTGAAACTGTGTTGAAGTGGAGTGCAACGATAAAATCCTATGAAGAGTTCTCCTTGAGAGTTGAGGCCGGAGAGGGAAAACAGGGTGAAGTCATAGGTATATTGGGACCAAACGGCATAGGTAAAACCACTTTTGTGAAGCTTTTAGCTGGAATCGAAAAGCCTAACAGAGGAAAACCGCCTGTGAAGGAGGAATCGACAGTGAGCTACAAGCCCCAGTATATCTCCGCAGAGTATGAAGGCACAGTTGAAGAACTGCTCAAAGACATTGCAAAAGAGGATTTCGAATCCGGCTGGTATCGGAGCGAAATTGTACAGCCTCTCAACGTGCTTTCTCTCCTCGATCGAGACATAACTCAACTAAGCGGAGGTGAGCTTCAAAAGGTTGCCATAGCAGCTTGTCTCTCCAGAAGGGTACAGCTATACCTGCTCGACGAACCTAGTGCCTACTTGGATGTGGAAGAACGATTGTCCATGGCTAGAACAATAAGACGAGTAGTTGAAAACCGAAATGCAACGGCATTTGTTGTAGAACACGATGTCGTCGCACAAGACTTCATTGCCGACCGCCTGATGATTTTCACAGGCACACCTGGAATAAAGGGCATTGCTAATCCACCCACCAACCTACGAGTTGGGATGAACGATTTTCTTGGAGAGATGAGAATCACCTTTCGACGAGATCTTGAAACGAGAAGGCCTAGAGTGAACAAGGAAGGCTCCAAACTTGACAGATATCAAAAAAAGATCGCTGAATACTATTATGTGCCAGCTAGAGAGAACTAAGCAGGTTCTGTGTATTCATAACTGTTTCTGTGTAGTGCCCTTTCAATTCTCCATAGCAAACAGTGGGTTATAACTTTTTATTTTCCACATCAAATGTCGCATTTTGTTACTGGAAAATAAGGCAAATGTTAAATATGGTTGATTTCACTCAAATTGCAATTAAAAATTGAATCTGTTGGGGATCAGAATGGTTAGTGAGGGTAGAGGAAGGTTATTCAGAAGGAAAGACGGCAAATACTTGATCTACGTTCCGAAAGATCTAGCTGAAGACAGCATGTTTCCCTTCAAGGGTTCCTCCTCAATAGTTGTGAAAATAAGCTTCAAAATCGGAAGAGACAAACTCCTCATAGAGCAATGGGTGGAGCCACCAGAAGAGGAATAGCTCTCCAAAGAAAAGACCATCGCAGACTAAGAACGGTTCAGCGGTTATATCTCGTCTCAAGGCCTCTCCGCAGGCTTTCGGCCAAGTAGCATTCATGCTAAACTGTGCCAGAAAAATGCTGGCTCATGCAATCCAATTTTTCTGATTATTTGTTGAGACTTCGAAATTAGCGTCTGAGTTAAAATGTAAAACAAGTTGAATGGATCATGTGGTCTGTTACT
>JASFPO010000059.1:0-12226 GCA_050115935.1 Candidatus Bathyarchaeota archaeon
ACGTGCCACTCCCTGATGAATCTTCTAAAAGAGTTTTCGAAGAGCTGACATATTGAGTACTTACAGAAACAAGAAGAGTGACCAGCAATATTATAAGTGGTCCCTTAACATCCGGGGCAATGGCTATTTCTTTGAATGCCTTCAACGGAGAATACAGAATCCCAATTATGTTTCGCACTGTCGACATGGTTGCTCTCCTTTTCTATACTACTTGAAACGGTTACTATTTTGAGTTTTGCTCGCTTCTACAATCCAAGCTTCAGCCTTCGATAGGTGTCGTAATCCACGTATTCAATGTGCTCGTTTTCAGCTTGATGCTGAACATTGAACTTTTGTCGATTTCTCTTCTCTTCTATTTGACTTGTCGTAACTAAGGAGTACGCGTCACTTCCAGCGCCGGAGCCATAACCGATTAGAAGTATTCTTTGATTAGGTTGAGCCTCATCAAGGATCGCTGCCAACCCGAGTGGTGAAGCACCAGAATATGTGTTACCAAACCTTGCCACTTGGAGACCAGGCATATACTGCTCATCCTTAAAACCTATCGCCTTGGCAACCTTGACTGGAAAGCTAACATTGGGCTGATGGGAAACAAAGTAGTCTATGTCGCTGGTTTGTAACCCTAGTTTTTCCATTAATTTCTTCGCGGCTTTTGTTACATGCTTGAAATAGGCGGGTTCGCCTGTGAAACGTCCTCCATGTCTCGGGTATGGTTGGAGATCTCTCCTCCAGAAATCTGGAGTATCAGACGTGCAGGAAAACCAACCTTCGATTTCGGCGATGACATCTTGCTTGCCGAAGATGAAGGCGGAGCTGCCATAGCCGACGAAGAAATCTAGTTCGCCTCCGATTTCGTTTCTAGGCGCAGCTTGCGAGTTGTCTGTGCCTATGACCATGGCGTAAGACATGTTGGCTTTAGGATAGTAGACGAGTGCTGTTGCGTCTTTGAACATGCTGGTGGCTGCTTTACATGCGAATTCTGTGTCTACAGCGTCTACGCTTTGAAGACCTTCGCTTTTGTCTTCTTCACCTAGTCTCAAAACTTGAGCCACTTTGGAAGCTATGGGCTTGACCGCGTAGGGGTTGGACTCTGAGCCCACGTACACTTTGCCAATTAAGGTTTGGTCTATTCCTGAATGGATTAGGGCTAATTTTCCAGCTTCAACCGCCGCTGTTATGGAATCTTCGTCTATGAAGGGTACAGATCTCTCCATTGCTGGCTCTTTGATTCTGAACCTTGAAACGTAGACTCCATATCCAACAATACCAGGAGTTTCATATTCCTTTCTAGGTCTAACCGGCTCGTACTTTTGATGGGGATAGTATTCATCGGCAAATGTGAACGTAAGAGAGATCGTTGGAATAACCTCGCTTTGTTCAACCGTGTAGCGCCTTCTAAATCTTGGAACAACCTCTCTGCCCTCGAATCCAGATACGTCTATCTCATCGTCACCTCTCAAAATGCGATCGGTCAGTCTACTCGGGACTCTTGCCTTTCCATTGTGAAAAGAGACTATTCCGTAGACATAGGAGCCTAGTTTTACAAACTTGTTTGTCGGCTGCTTCACAAAAGTGCAAACCTCCAGCACTCCTTTTTCATAGAAGAAATCAATGTCCTTCATTTTACCGAAGCTTTTCCGCCCGCAAGTCCCACAGTAGTCTCTGGTTCGAAAGTACTCTTTACCACAGAGTCTGCATCTGCTCCCCTTAAGACGATCTCCAGTGTAGGAAACTCTTCTTTCAATGGGTTCGCTACTCATCTCAGTTCCTCCTCAAAATGTGCACATAGGCCTTTGTTCCAAAGCCTTCAAGTTCTAAAATGCATCCAAACTTCAGTTCTCGGTCAGTTTCCATCTGCCTATTACCTGCTTCATCTCGAAGCTGCTTTACCACTTCGAAAGCTTGAGCGCCTCCAGTCGCGCCAAGCGGGTTGCCATCTGCTTTTAGTCCTCCGTTTGTGTTTACGAAGAGCTCCTTCCCATTAATAGTGTAGAACCCTTTGTAATCTCTGCAACTAGTGTGAATGTCTCGCCACGCTTCTCCCCTTTTCGAAAAACCTAGGTCTTCTAGAGAAATCATCTCAAGAAGCGTAGATTGATCGTAAAGCTCAGCAATTTGAATATCGTTTGGCTGCATGTCTACCATTTTGAGGGCGTTTTGCATCGCAATTCGGCTAGCAACAAAGCTTGTTCGGTCTTCTCTAGCTGAAAACGTGATGTAGTCTGTGGCTGAGGCAGAGCCGGCAACATAAACAGACTCGCTCGCATGTTGCTTGGCAATGTCGGGACGCGCCAGAACCAGAGCTGTAGCACCGTCAGATATGGGTGCAAAGTCTAAGAGACCAAGGGACCTATTTGCCTTCTTTCTTTCTGACAAGACCTGTTCAAGTCTGATTTCTCTCTGAAACTGAGCGTGCTCGTTCTTGGTTGCATGTTTATGATTTTTGACCGATATCTGAGCTAGCGCAACATTCAATTTCTCCATATCTTCTCCATGAATACCGTGTTCCTTAATGTACTCTCTCAACATGAGTTCATGATTCGCCTCAGGTGTACATCCCGCGTAGTAGCTCCACGGGTCTCCCAAAAGCATTAGATCGTCTCGGATTTTCTCCCAGCGGTCAGTCATTTTCTCTACTCCACCCACAAGAACCATATCGTATTTTCCAGCCTGTATAGCGTTACATGCATTCAGGAGGGCGGAGCTGAAAGACCTTGTTTTTTCCATTGGAATATGCAGTTCAGTGAGTTCTGAAAGGAACCCTTCTTCAATTCCAATTTTGTTAGTGATTTGGAGAAAGTAGTCTGCAATGTAGGCGGCATGAAGGTCTTTTCGTTCTATGCCTGTTGCCATTGAGGCTTTAAGCCAGGCTTCTTCGATCAGTTTTTCCGGTTCTTTTTCGTAGTGTTCTCCGAATTTAGTCCTGCCTACACCCATGATAGCTGGGCAAAGTTGAGGCATTAATCACCTTTCTCCTTCTCGTCAAAATTCATGGTTGCCCGAACGAGTCTATTAAGTCTTTAGTAGTTTGGGGATAATTCAAGCTCTCACCTTGTCCTTTGATTGACCGGAGTCCATGCTCTGCAGCAATTGTGAGGCAGGTTTTGCTCTTCTATACTCATTGTGTCCATGTGTATCTTCTTTGCACCTTGTGCTTGAGACATCCTGCGAATTCCTCCCTTTTCAAGTGACATCACTAATCTATTAGTTGTTGTACTACTTTCACTCTTCTCTCTCCACTCTGTGCAGAGATGTTATGGCACCAGTCTTATCTTTACCACCAACCAACGACAAGTCGAGATGGTCATCTTGGATCCAGTGTCACCAACTGACAAGGGAAAATTGACAGCGTTCAAAAATGAGCTGATAAGAAGACTTGAACATATTCAGCGGTTGGCTAAGCAGAAAAACTACTCTGAAATAGAAGAGCTGTTGGAGAAGAATTATATCTAACACTATTTGAGGCGGCGCTAATCATGGCTCACAACGGTAGTAGCTTCCTGATCTGTGTTCCCCGAGGTTCGAGGCAACCTGAACGCTTCAGAACTGTTGGGCGAGCAGTTGTGAGGATAGCAGAGATGTTGGGAGCGGAAATTGAGATATCTCAGAAAAGGCATCTTCTGTCTGTCTGGGTTTACTATAAGAATGATGGGAAAGAATGGCGTCCTGTGTATTGCGACTGGGGCAAAGACTGGCGAGAAAATGATGTTTTTGCTTCCATAAAAGGTGAGATATACCCCTTTTTGCCTCATCATGTCCTGCAAAATGCAGTAGTTAGATGAGTATCAAAAGCGAGAAGTGTTCTTAACGGTAAGCAAAAACTGAGTCTCCAAATGGAGGTTAGTATTATGCAATTCAGGCACGACGGGATCGCTAAAACTACTGCTCAATTTTTTCGAAGAAGGTGTAGAAACCGACCTGAGACCTTAGGAAAGTAAAGTTTAAATAAAGTCTGATTCACTTCGTAGATAGCCCGAAATTAATGGACTGTTTGAGATGTCGAAAGAGTTTCGCCACATCGTGAGAATCGCAGACACAGACATAGACGGCACGCTAAAAGTCGGCTACGCTCTATCTCGCATCAAAGGAGTGGGAATCCGACTTGCCCTCACCATTCTGCAAAAGGCCAAAGTCAACCCAGAAGTGCGCTCAGGCTTCCTCTCCGAAGTTGAAGTAGAAACAATCGAAGACGTCATGACTAATCCTGCAAAACATGGCTTTCCAGGCTGGCTTGTCAACCGACCAAAAGACCTTGAAACTGGAGAAAATCTCCACCTCATCGGACCAGACCTAGACCTTCGCGTTAAGTCTGACATCGAAGAACTGAAGAAATCCAAATCATGGAGAGGCTACCGTCACGCTTACAAGCTCAAAGTCAGAGGACAACGCACAAGAGCAACAGGCAGAGCAGGAAAAGCCTTGGGTGTAAAGAGAAAAGACATCAGGCGGAGAGAAACCAGGTAATGGGTGACCCCAAGAAGCAGAGGAAGAAATACGAAACACCTCGGTTCCCATGGCGAATTGACATTTTGGAAGCGGAGCTAAAACTACTTGGACAATATGGACTGCGAAACAAACAGGAACTGTGGCGACACAGAACAATGCTCTCAAAATTCCGAGGTATCGCTCGCTCACTTTTGGGCATGTCCGCAGAACAACGGAGAAAACTGGAAACGCAACTCTTAGCCAAGCTTCACCGTTTAGGCATTCTTCCTGAAAAGGCAGCGCTAGATGACGCCCTAGACCTAGCAATTGAAGATATTCTTGAGCGGCGACTCCAAACCATAGTGTTTCGGAAAGGACTTGCCAAGTCTGTCCATCAAGCCCGACAGCTCATTACTCATAGACACATTGTGATTGAAAAGCAGAAGGTCTACTCTCCAAGCTACCTAGTTTTAAGAGATGAAGAAGCCTTGATTGCCTACGCCCCGACAAGTCCATTATCTAGTTCTAACCATCCTCTACGCGAATCCATTCAGACAGCAGAAGCAAAAAGTGCTCCCACATCAGAAAGCACCGATAAAACGGCAAAGGAGGAAAAGGCTTGAGCAAAAAAGCAGAACGATGGGGAGTAGTTCGCATATATAGCTCTTACAACAACACAATTGTGCACATAACCGATCTATCCGGTGCCGAGACCATAGCAAGAGCCTCGGGAGGCATGTTTGTGAAAGCCGACAGACTAGAATCCTCTCCTTATGCTGCTATGAGAGCCGCATCAGCAGCAGCGCGTATCGCAAGGGACAAGGGAATAGCGGCAATTCACATCAAGGTAAGAGCACCTGGAGGCTCAGGCGCTAGAACTCCGGGTCCAGGCGCCCAGGCAGCCATTCGAGCTTTGGCCAGAGCTGGGTTTCGCATTGGAAGAATTGAAGAGGTAACTCCTATTCCTCACGATGGGACCAGAAGAAGAGGCGGGCGACGAGGTCGCAGAGTCTAGCAGCCTAGTTTTTTGGAGAGGGAAACATTGAAATAATGCGTTCTCTCCCTTATGTGAAGCACATAGGCTAACAGTCCTTGCAAGGTGTCTGGCTGTATGAAAATACGCGTTGTTGACAAGACTGACGTTACTGCTCGTTTGATTATTGAGGATGTTGATGTACCTTTCATGAACGCGTTACGCCGCATAATGCTCACTGAAGTTCCTTCCATGGCTATCGATGAAATGGTTGTCCTCGAGAACTCATCTCTAATACATGACGAAATTCTAGCACATAGACTTGGATTTGTCCCGCTGAAAACAGATTTGGATTCTTACAATTTACCTGAAGAATGTCCGTGTAAAAGCGAATTTGGATGCAACCTTTGCCGTGCAACACTAACAATCGATGTTGAAGCTACAGAGAGCATTAGAACAGTATACTCAAGCGACCTTACTCCGAACAATCCAGACATCGCTCCAGTAAGCGAAAAGATTCCGATTGCGAAACTGGCACCCGACCAAAAAATCCGATTAGAAGCTTATGCTCAGTTGGGCAAGGGAAAAGAACATGCGAAATGGCAGCCTGTTTCTGTGTGCGCCTACAAGCATTTTCCAAAAATCAAAATAGACAAGAAACTCTGTGATGCCTGCGACAAATGTGTAGAAGTCTGCCCGAAAAGAGTTCTCACAAATGTTGGAGAAAAAGTGGAAATCCGAAATATCACCGAATGCACTCTCTGCCAAGATTGTGTAGATGCTTGTCCCAAAGATCCAACTACCATTGAAGTGACTTGGGACAAAAACGCGTTCATCTTTGATATAGAATCGAATGGGGGAATTCCTGTAGAACGAATAGTCACTGAAGCCCTCAAAATCCTCGATGGAAAGGCAGAGAATTTCCTAAATCTTCTAGCGGAGAAGAAGTGATGAAGAAGCTCAAGTCAACAAACCCAGAACTGCTCAGCGTCATTCGTTTGCTGAGGAAAAAATCTGTTGAGACTGAAGCCAATGTATGGCGTGACGTGGCGAAAAGGCTTTCAACATCCAGAAGACGAAGAGTTGCAGTTAATCTCAGTCAACTTAACCGTCACACAAAATCGCAAGACACCATAGTAGTTCCAGGCAAGGTTCTGTCTGCAGGAAGCCTTGACCACCCTCTTACTGTGGCTGCCTTCACGTTTTCAGAGCAAGCAAAAACCAAAATCACTAAGACCAAGGGAAAATGCTTATCAATTCAAGAGCTAATGAAGAAAAATCCGAAAGGCACCAACGTGAGAATCATGGGATGACAAATGGCAACAGAACAGCCTCACACAGTCATCGACGCTTCTGGTCTAATTCTAGGACGCATGGCTAGCATAGTAGCTAAACGTTTGCTACAAGGTGAAAACATAGCCATCATAAACGCAGAGAAATCAACAGTTTCCGGCAAAAGACTGAGCAAGATAAAAGAAGCAAGAGAATTTCTTGAAATCGGTCATCCAGACAAAGGACCGTTTCACCCAAGAAGACCTGACCGCATTGTTCAACGGACAATTCGAGGCATGCTTCCAAGAAGGATTCCAAAAGGACAAAAGGCCCTTAGCAGACTGCGAGTCTACCTCGGAGTGCCAGATGAATTCAAAAATGTAGAAGTGATGACTCTTTCGCAAGCCAGTGCAAGCAAGCTTAAGGGTCCATACCTCACTGTTGGAGAGTTAGCCAAAGAAATTGGTTGGGTTGGGATGAATAGATGAGCCGAACAGGCAAAATCAAGGTCGTGCTGACTAGCGGCAAGCGAAAAACAGCTATAGCGCGAGCAACTGTAAAAGCTGGTAAAGGAAGAATACGCATAAACAATGTTCCGCTAGAAATCTTGGAACCGAAGATCGCTCGTGAAAAGGTCATGGAACCCTTAATGCAGGCCGGAGACGAAGTTTGGAAACAGTTAAACATCGACATTAAGGTTTCGGGCGGAGGTTTCATGGGGCAAGCAGAAGCTTCAAGAACAGCCTTAGCAAGAGCCTTGCTCAAGTGGACAAAAAGTGCTCATCTACGTAGGGTTTTCTCAGGATTCGACCGCACACTAATTGCTGGAGACCCGAGACGCAGGGAACCGAAGAAGTTTGGCGGACCGGGTGCCAGAGCCCGCGATCAAAAGAGCTACCGTTAATAGTACAAGGACTAATGAATATTCGCTTTTTCCTGTATTCTCTTACTAATATTGGCACCCGAACATCCTGATGTCCATCTCCTTCTTTGAAGAATATTTATTTGCCGAACCATGACTATCTAGGTCGGGAAATGGTATGTCTGGAAGAGAAGATCGATACTTGTGGTTAGAGAGTATTGAAGACGTCAAGGTGAAGGAATGGTCTTCGAAAAGAGACAAGGCCTCGAGAAAACTGCTAGGAATGGTTTCTGCCAAACTTAAGCCTAGAATTGAACATTACTACTCAATTCCGTATGCTCTTATGGTAAGAACAAGCAGGATAGGACAGTTTGTTCTATTGCGTGAAAGTGGAAAATTCAAGATCAGATTGATCACTTCCGATGGTCTCACAAGTGATTTGATTGAGTCTACAGATCTTGGAAAAGACGTTGTTTTGCAGTGGGTCTATGTTTCTGATGAAGGAGACAAATTTGCCCTTTCCTATTCTTTTGGTGGTTCTGACGAAGGAATATTCAAGGTTGTTGAAACACGCTCTGGAGAAGTTCTAGATGAACTCAAGGGAGTAATAAGCGACATCGTATGGCTGGATAGAGACAAATACTTCTACGGGCGGCTCTATCAAAAGAAGAAGACGCCTGACGGTGTGGCTCCTCCGACAATTAGAATCTTTTTGCGCGAAGACGGGAAAGATGATATGGTGTTCGGTCGTGGTATTCCGACATCACATTTTATAGGGCTCAGGAAAAGCACACAGGATTCCAAAGCTCTTCTAACAGTGAGCTACGGTTGGACGAAGAGCGATATATACGCTGGAGAACTGAAGACACCTGAGAAATGGAGTCTCGTTTATGGAAAAGGGGATTTTGTAACCTGGCCTGTCGACTATTTCAAGAGAGAGTATCTAGCTGCCTCATTTGATAAAGGAGGATTTGGCAGGATTCTAGCTGTCAATGAGAACCGAGAAATCCGCGAGATTGTTGAAGAGCAACCATACCCGTTGCAAGAGGCAGTTGTCTCAAGAAACAGGATAGTCGCTAGCTACCTGGTCAACGCCTCCTCGATGCTGAAAATACACTCGTTAGACACAGCACAAACCCAAGAGATTCAACCTCAACCTTGTGGAACCATAGATTCACTTGATTCCAATGGTGCTGAATGTGTTTTCAGGTATGAATCATTCTCTGTTCCATACCGGATCTACACTCTGGAAAAAGACAAATTGCGAATCTTGGATTCCACAGACATCCAGAAGCGACTCACTGTCAAGGATTTCAATGTGAAATCGAGAGACTCAACTTCGATCCACGCATTTCGCGTGGGAAGGAAAGATGAAAAAGGTGGTCGAATACTAGCTTGGGGGTATGGTGGGTTCGCGGTCTCAATAACGCCAAGATTCTATCCGCATCTCGTTCCGTTTCTTGAAGATGGTGGAACCTTCGTTGCAGCTAACCTAAGGGGTGGTAACGAGTTCGGTGAGGAATGGCATAGAAGGGGTATGAGAGGTAAGAAGCAAAACGTTTTTGACGATTTTATGGCGGTTCTTGAGTCTCTCAAGAGTGAAGACTCGAAGGTTGTGGGCTTTGGGGTGAGTAATGGAGGACTGTTGGTTGGGGCAGTTCTTACTCAACGTCCAGAGCTACTTGATGGAGCTCTAATTGGCTATCCCGTGTTGGATATGCTTAGATTCCACAATTTGTTCATTGGGAAGGCTTGGGTTCCTGAATATGGTGATCCCGATGATCCAAAGGACACAGGGTTCTTGCGTAGATATTCTCCTTACCATAACGTGAAAAGGCAGAGATATCCGCCGATAATGCTCTACACTGGTTTGCACGACGATCGCGTTCACCCGGCTCATGCCTTCAAGTTTGGGGCGAAATTGGAGGAAGTTGATGCGTCCTATCTGTTGAGGGTTGAGACAAAGAGTG
Source organism: Candidatus Bathyarchaeota archaeon (assembly GCA_050115935.1). Classification (GTDB taxonomy): domain Archaea; phylum Thermoproteota; class Bathyarchaeia; order Bathyarchaeales; family Bathyarchaeaceae. The sequence continues at coordinate 9,503 of JASFPO010000059.1, forward strand.
GCCATTCAGGGGCAACACCCACGAAAAAGATTGAGGAATACTCAGATATTATGGCGTTTGTCTACAAGACACTCCAAATGGAAGCAAAGTAAAGTGTTCATGTAAACCCGTGCGCATAGAGTTTCAGCAAATACTGAAATCAACCAACTTTTGTAAGGCTTGAAGCCCGAAATATGGTGGGCCGGGCGGGATTTGAACCCACTCCCATTGGACATCCAGCGGTTTCCAAACCCTTGCCTGATAGTTCATAGACGTTCCAGTGATATTCTATTTCCTCAAAATCCTTTCCTTCTCTAGGTGGGTTTCTGTTTGTCTTGTTGCACTTCTGTTTCTTGCGCACGTGCACGTGCGCGCGATACCAAGACCACTCCCACGGTGGAGAATACCGCTGTTGAAATTATGACGACAAGTGTTATGTTCAGGTACAAATCCGCATAAGGGAGGTCATACTGCATTGGTATGGTTGCAAGAATCGCAGCGACTAATCCTCGTATCAACATCACGCTCATTATGGAACGTTCCTCACACAACGGACTGCGGATTGTCGCCAATCTCACAGCGCCGAATCGAAGAAACAAAAGCAAAAATGATAAAACTACCCCCCAAAACAACGAATCAACGTCAATTGCCACAGCAAGTAAGCCCAAATAAACAAAGAAGAACGATCGTATAAAGAACGCTACCTCCTTCTCAAATTGTCTCAATCCAGCATCGACAATGACGCTACTTTCTGGTTTACGGTTAAGAATTCTGGATATTTCACCTTCGTTTCCCAACACTATACCGAAAATCAAAGATGACAAGGCCCCGTTGCCACCAAGATACTCTGCCACTGAGTATGCAAGAAACACAACTGCCAATGTGAGCATGTATGTATAAGGCACTTTCACTACCTTTCGAAGAGCCCTTAACCAAGCCAACCCAAAAGCCACACCTATAATAGCTCCGATGGAGAACTGGCTCGCAATATCCCTAGCGATAGTCGCGGAATCTACATAACCTGTCATGATTATTCCGATGATAACCAAAGAACCAACCGTGCACAAAATATCATCGATTACAGACTCTAGACTCAGAACGGCTTCACATCTGTCGCTCATATGAATTCTATCGACAAGGGACAACACAGCTACGGAACTGCCTCCTCCCCCGAAAATAGCCCCAAACAAAACTGCATACAACAACGGAAGACCCATCGCATAATGCATGAACAAAGCTACTGCAACGAGAGCAAACAAGAAACCTAACACAGCGAGCAGTACAACTCTCGGACTCTCGGAAAAAACCTTGTAAATACTCATTCTCAGGCCTCCATCAAACAGAATGACGACGAATGATAGTGTTGCTATATATGGAGCCAAACTCATGATCGATGCAGAGTTAAAAACGCCCAGTACAGACCCAAACAACATTCCTAAAGCTATCAAAAAAAGCATGTCAGGTACACCTGTCCGTTTGAATAAGTAGTCGCCAAGGAAACCTATTATGATTACGCTAGCTAGAATGAAAGCAAGCGTAACCCCTTCGATCAAAGGTATACCTCAGCTGTTATGATAAAAACACTGCATTTAAAGCAGTTTTGGACTGGCTGAATACCGTGCATTGCATGCATGCGAACAGATGATGTTCCACTCCTTTCGACGAATTCCGATGATCCAGAGTCTTTGGTGTTACTACGATCTCGTTCTCTCCGAACATAAAATCCACTAAAGATCTTCTAGCTATATGACAATTTCGACGGCATGCCACTGAATCATCATTGTCACATTTCTTCCAAGCAATCAGAGACCTTGCCATTTCAGGGCTATTCAGATCGACAAGTCTTGAAAGAGTCCTAAGCTTTCGAGCGTGACCTCGTATCGTTGAATCTGCATAGCCTCTCTTCCTCAAATCCCAAACAGTCACCGAAACTGAACCGAGTTCAAGTGTGGTGGACCGGGCGGGATTTGAACCCGCGACCTCCGCCGTGCGAGGGCGGCATTCATACCACTGAACTACCGGCCCACATGCGCCCTGCTACTTACCTTCTCTTTCAATTCCTTCCTTGGCGAGCAGATGTCTGGCCAAGTTTGCAAAACTCAGAGGGAAATAGCGAATCTTGTCATTAAGATCCACCAAGAAGGTTTGCACTTCCGTCATTTCAAAGAACCTGAACCGTCCTAGCCATTCCCTGTGCTTAACGTATGATTGGTAGTTTTCATGAAGTGACACAAACACTCCGTCATATCCTAATCCCATTCCTCTTTCAGCCATGATGACATTGAAAGGGCCAATCTTTAAGCTCTCTTCTATTCGGTCACGTGAGATTCTTCGTGCTTTTCTAATATCTTCCTTGTTTAGCACTTTTTTCAGCTTGACAAAGGTGACTGCCATTATCTCGTATCCAAGCTTGGCAAAATCAGGGATCACGACGTACTCTCGGATGTATCCTTGCTTCTCTAGTTTGCTTCGAACCCTGCTCACTGTTGCTTGGGACCGCTTGATTCTCTTGCTTATCTCTCTGTCGCTCATCTTGGCATTTTTCATGAGCTCGGAGAGAACTTTCCACTCAATCTCTCTCATGGCTCATTCCTTCATCTCTTTATAGAACTCAATGTAACCACAGCTTTTGCAGTAATAGACTTGAATTCTGTCTACACCTTGCTCCTTCAGCTTTTTTTGACGCCGTCTTGTGCATGCAAAAGAATCACCGAGCACTCGTTTTGTGCCCTTGATCATTTTTCC
>JASFPO010000060.1:0-12077 GCA_050115935.1 Candidatus Bathyarchaeota archaeon
AGCCGATTCCAATAGAAGATGCTGCATCTGGGTGTTGTAATTCTGTGTCATTGTGTCAAGAGAGCCAGTGACATAGCTGTAGAAGAGAATTCCGACAATTAGCGAGACAACGACGAGCATTACGCTACCCAATACAAGGGAGTTGCCGGTTCGCGATTTCATAAGGGCTCTCACGAGTGTTCACACCACACTATTATGTACGTCAGCATAAACTGTATGTCCCAAGGCATATAAGCACCGTCGATTCTTCGGAATCCGAGTTGAACTCAATATGCACAATGGCCTTTCGGAGATACAAGAAGTAAAATACGCCTATTTGGAAACCATATACTGCTCGAGATGATTCTGAAATGAAGCGAATCTCCTTCAACACAGTATCGCACATATACGACAAAACAAGAGGTCCACCAGAACACGTTAAGAAGCAACTATTTGACATTCTGGCCAATGAGTTAAGTGACTACAAAACCATCTTGGATGCCGGCGTCGGAACTGGTAGGTTCGCTAAGCCTCTGCAAGACAGCGGATTCGAAGTTGTTGGAATAGACATTGCAAGGAAGATGACAGGTAGGGCAGCAGAGAAGTGTGTAAGCAATTTGCTTTTAAGCGATGCTTGTTTTCTTCCCTTTGTAGACACATCTTTTGATGCCACGATCTGCATTCATCTTCTTCATTTGATTAGTGAGTGGAAAGCGGCTCTTCAGGAAATTTGCAGAGTAACACGAAACGTAATGGTTTCCACATTATACACGGGTAGAAGTCCAATTCGCGAAGCCTATAGCCGTATGATTAACCAGTATGGATATGAAAGCCGCAGGTTTGGGAAAGGAGAATGGGAGCTGAGAAATACGGTCAAACCTTCACGCTCCGTATTTGTGATTTCTTATGAGGCAAATGCAGATAAGCGCCTTGAGCATTTAGCTCAAAGAGCATATTCACGCCAATGGAGTGTTCCAGAAGATATAAACAAAAAAGTTGTAGATGAGCTCAAAAGCCGATTTGCAGGCAAGGTGTTTAGTCAAGGACTACGCCTTTTAATATGGGACATAGATGATTTGGAAGCTTATTGCAAGAAAAGCTAGTTTACTGGGCTTCTTTCCTCGTTAAGTATTCATGTATGGCTCTTGCCGCTTTTTTTCCTGCTCCCATCGCGCTTATGACTGTGGCTTCACCAGTCACTATGTCTCCGCCAGCGTAAACACCTTCAATGCTTGTTTTTCCATTATCATCCGTCACTATTGTGCCCCATTTTGTTACGTCCAAGCCTTCGGTTGTTCTTTGTATTATCGGGTTTGGCCTTCTACCTATCGCAACTATAACTGTGTCTGTTTCCATGATAAACTCTGAGCCTTCAATAGGAATCGGCCTTCTCCTTCCTGATTCATCTGGCGGACCAAGTTCCATGCATATACACTCCATGGCTTTAACCCAGCCTTTCTCGTCGCCGACAAATCTTGTTGGATTAGCCAAGAACTTGCAAATTATCCCTTCTTCCTCAGCATTCTCTATTTCTTCAAGCCTCGCAGGCATCTCCTCTCTTGAACGACGATAAACTATGCAAACTTGCTCAGCACCTAAGCGCAACGCAGAACGAGCAGAGTCCATGGCAACGTTGCCACCGCCGATAACTGTGACGTGTTTTCCAATTCTTATCGGTGTATCATATTCTGGAAAGGCATAAGCCTTCATCAAGTTGACTCTGATCAAGAATTCGTTTGAAGAATATATTCCGCCAAGATTTTCTCCCGGCAAACCCATAAACCGGGGCAACCCAGCTCCTGTGCCTATGAAAACTGCGTCAAATTCTCCTTCAAGTAACTCTGGAATAGTATACACTCTACCAATGAGATATCCAGTACGAACCTCGACGCCTAATTTCTGGATATAATGAACCTCAGCCTGAACTATGCTCTTTGGCAGACGAAACTCTGGAATACCATAAACCAAAACGCCGCCTGAAAGATGAAGAGCCTCAAAAATCACAACCTTGTGTCCAAGCTTAGCCAAGTCCGCTGCAGCTGTAAGTCCAGCTGGACCTGCACCGATCACTGCGACTTTTCTGCCCGTTGGTAGTCTATTTTCAGGTGCTTTGACACCTTTTTCCCGCTCTAGGTCTGCTACAAATCTCTCTAGTCTGCCAATGCTTACTGGGTCTCCGACTTTTCCCAAGACGCACAATTTTTGGCATTGCTCTTCCTGCGGGCAAACACGACCGCAAATCGCGGGAAGACTGTTTTTTTCTTTGATATTCCTTGCTGATTCATGAAATCTTTTCTCTCTAATCAGTTGAATGAAAGTTGGAATGTCGATTTCAACTGGACAGCCTTGTATGCATTGGGGCTTTGGACATTGTAGACAGCGGTTTGCCTCGGTTATAGCTTGTTCTTCTGTGTAGCCTAAAGCAACTTCGTTGAAGTTTCGCCTGCGGATCTCTGTTTTCTGCTTGGGCATGGGTGTGGCTTTTTTCTTTATTTTGGGCTTAGGCTTAACTTTTGCCAAAGCATCTCCCTCCGAGGCTCTCCCACATGAGCGAGCTCAACCTCTCTTCTGGAAGGAATACCCTCTGCCTTTTTATCAACTCGTCAAAATCCACGATGTGCCCATCAAATTCAGGTCCATCCACACACGCGAATTTCGTTTCTCCACCGACTGTGACCCTGCACACTCCGCACATTCCCATACCATCAACCATTATTGGCGTCAAAGTTACAATTGTGGGGATACAGAAAGGTTTGGTGATTTCGCAAACATGTTTCATCATGACAACCGGTCCCATGGTAATGCATCGGTCGAACTTCTCTTTTTCAAGTATTTCTTCTAAGAAGCTCAATCCTTTGTAGCCTTTGGAGTCATCGTCTGTTGCGACATAGAGCTTGTGGCTCAAAGCTTTCATCTTTTCCTCAAAGAAGAGGAGATCATTCATTCTCGCTCCAATTGCCGTAGTGATTGTGTTTCCAGCTTCTCGTAAAGCCTTAACCTGTAGAACCATTGGCGCAATCATCACCCCGCCTGCGAGACACAGAACCTTTCCAAAGTTTTTCACTTCTGATGGATTTCCAAGGGGTCCAGTAATATTCCCTATGGGGTCATCTTGGTCAAGCTGTCCTAGCTGCTTTGTTGTCTTTCCAACTTCGTTGAAAGCAAATGCTATTGTTCCTTTTTTTGTGTCGTAGTCGGCTATTGTCAGTGGTATGCGTTCGCCTCTTTCGTCGATGATTAGTATTATGAATTGTCCGGGTCTTGCTTTTTCAGCTATTTCTGGAGCGTGAACCTCAAGTAATTTGATCTTTGGAGCTAATTCCTTCTTGGCTACAATTCTATACATGTTTCTCAGCCTCCAGTGTAGCCAGCTTCAAGGGCGGCATGGACGCTATCTTTTTGGAAAACTCGTCTAGTTTCTGGTTGAATTCTCCGGCGCATCTCGGCGAGGTTGTGAAAAGTTCGAAACGTTCAAGCAAGTTCATCTTCTCCAAAATGTTCTTCAACACGGTCATGTTTCTTTCGGCTGTTTCTTTTCCTTCCTGGAGCTTGCAATCTTCTTCTGAGCATACAACGGCCATGACGCCGTCGAAACCACCGCGTAGCGCCTCAACAACATGAACTGGGTCAAGTGCTTTAAAACATGGGATCTCTATTGCTACGGCTCCCTTCCTAAACAATAGGCTTTTCGGGTCATCCAAAGCTGAGAATTCTGACCATTGACAACAAAAAGCGAGAATCACGGGTGACTTGCCTTCTGCTTTCAGCTTTCTGACTGATGCTCCATAACCTGTTATCAGTTTGCTGGTGTTTTCAAACTCAAAACCCTTAATTTGGATTGCCAGATGTGGGCAAACTAAGGCGCATGCCCCACAGCCAACACATAAGTCATGATTTACTTTCGGGGTCGCGAATTCTTCGGCTTCTATGGCTTCATATGGGCATATGAAGACACATTTGTCGCAGCCTACACACTTTTCTGTTTCATAGATTGCTTTTCGTGAGTACCTAACCACTTTCAAGGCACTTTTGCTGAAGCCTAACTGTTCAAGTATCGTCTTGCCCAACATTAGTCTATTCGCGCTTATCTTGGTGCCTTCCTTGAACCTGCAGAACTCATCTTCACATTGAATGGAAACAACGTTCTTTATGCCTGATTTCAAAACTTGGAAGATGAATTCTAATCTGACACGTCCAGAACATGGCAAGCGCAGTGGAATATAATTGCGTATGCTTAGGCCCTGGTCTTTCAGGCTTTCCTCGATTTCACACGTTGAAGGCGAGTTTCCTCTACACATCAAAACAAGCGTTTCGCTTCTATTTCTCTTTCGTATGCTATTGACGTGTTTCAACAAGTTTTCATAATCATAATAGACAATTTCTATAGCCAAGACTGGACATGCGCTGTAACATATTCCGCAAACCTGACATTTCTGCAAATCTATTTCTACTTTGTCAGTTTCGGAATCTCGAGTTATGGCTTCGTAAGGGCAGATCGAATGACAGATTGAACATCTTCCACAATAATCTTGGTTAATGTTTACCGCAGCAACACATGTGTCACTCATCTGACATTTCTCCAATAACTGTTTTTCATCTGCCACATATATGATTACGTGAATTGCAGCTTAGAAGCTTGTGAAAATGTTTCGGAAAGATATAACGCTTTTGGAGATGTTTTCTGCAGACTCCTTTCATCTCAGCTTTTGTAATAGTAGGGGCGCTTTATGTAGCCAAAAGCTTCGGTTGCAGCCACTATAGCCTGCCCTACTGCGGTGCCAATCTGCTTCACTGGTCCGTTTGTAACGTCTCCAGCTGCATACACGCCGGCAATGCTGGTTCTCTGGCGCTTATCTACAATGATGTACCCATCTTCATTCACCTCAACACCAGCCTTGACAGCAAGTTGACTGTTCGGCACTTCACCTACTTGAACGAAGATGCCATCAACTTCGACTTCTTTGGTTTTCCTGGTCTTTTTGTTGTGAACAGCAATGCTTTTGACCTTAGTGTCTCCCTTGATTTCCTCAACCACACTGTTCCATAGAAACTCCACATTCTGTTCTTGCAAGTTTTTGAACAGTGCTTCTTCTGCCCTTAGTTGATCTCTCCTATGAACAAGCTTCACATTGGAAGCAACATTGGAAAGATACAGTGCTGAAGTAGCTGCAGAGTTGCCTCCGCCAACCACAAGTACCCGTTTCTCTTTGAAGAAGGCTCCGTCGCAAACTGCACAATAACTTACCCCTTTGCCTTTAAACTCGTTTTCTCCAGGTACACCCAATTCCTTGTAATGGGTACCTGTGGCAATTATGATCCCAGAAGCCGAGTAAGCGGCTTGGTCTGTTTTGACGATTTTCCTTTCTCCAGATAGGTCAAGGTTCACTGCACCTTCTATTTCTTTGATTGTTACTCCAAACTTGCGGCAGTGCTCCGCCATTTTGTCAGTAAGTTCACGTCCACTTATTGCCTGAAACCCAGGATAGTTCTCAACAAGTGGCGATACTGCTGCTTCTCCACCCAGAGTTTTCTCTTCCAAGATTATGGTCCTGAGTCCACTTCGAGCGCCGTAAATTCCCGCGGCCAGTCCAGCAGGACCTCCACCAATTATGACTAAATCCCAATGTTCCAAGTGCATCCATCCAGATCCGCTAATGCTCCTTTCAGAGAGTAAAATACTACCAAGAAGCAACTACTAATAAAGATATTTTATCCATAACATTTTCTTCAGTGAGTCCCAAATAGAACTTACTGATTCATATTGTGGCTTCTGATTGACTAAGTCTATTCTAAATCATCAAATCATTTAAAGAGAAAACTGCAAAGATAACTTCGAATTCAAATGCTATCAACAAATAGAGAAATTCTGGCCTCTGCAGCAGCTGAAAAATACGCGGTTGGGGCGTTCAATATTTGCAACCTTGAAAGCTTACAAGCAGTGGTTACGGCAGCCAAAGAAGAGAACTCGCCTGTAATAGTAGCTGTAACTCCAAGTGCAATTGAGTACGCTGGCTTATCTCATCTTGCCAAGATGGTGGAGGAAACATCTCAGCTTGTGCCTACGCCAATGTCTCTGCATCTTGACCATGGAAAAGACCTTGAAACAATTGCGAAGTGTCTGGACGCTGGATTTACATCCATCATGGTAGATGGCTCCCACCTGAACTTTGAAGAAAACATTGCGCTTGCAAGAGATGTTATCGGATTAGCTCACCCGAAAGGTGTGGCTGTTGAAGCTGAACTCGGCAGACTAGCTGGAGTTGAAGAAGTCGCAGTTGAGGAGAAAGATGCTGTCCTTACAGATCCTGAGGCTGCAAAAGAATTTGTTGAACGCACAAATGTAGACGCACTTGCGGTTGCAATTGGCACTTCGCATGGCGCTTACAAATTCAGAGGAGAGCCAAAACTTGACTTCAAACGGCTTACAGAAATCAAAGGAGAACTTGACGTTCCTCTAGTTTTGCATGGAGCCTCTGAGGTTCCAGCTTGGATAATTGAGAAAGCCACAAGATACGGAGCACAACTTGTAGGTGCAAGAGGCATGCCCGATGAGAGCATAAAACAAGCCATAAGGTTGGGAATAGCGAAGATTAACATAGACACAGACCTAAGACTTGCCTTTACAGCCACCATACGAGAGATCTTAGCCACTTCACCAGCTCAGTTTGACCCACGGAAAATTCTGGGACCAGCAAGAGAAGCTATGAAAAAGGTTGCAAAAAGCAAGATGCGCTTATTCGGGAGTTCAAACAAAGCATAGATGGGTGAGGTGAACAAGATGAAAGTAGGTATCCTAAGTGGCGGCGGAGATGCTCCAGGAATCAACGCAGTGATTAGAGCAGCTGTGCGCAAGGGTTTCTCACACTACAACTATGAAATGATAGGCATCAGAGACGGATGGAAAGGACTTCTAGAGGGAGAGTTTGTGCCGCTTACCCTAGCTACAACTAGAGGCACACTTCATCGCGGCGGCTCCATTCTTGGAACTTCGAGAACCAATCCGTTTAAACATGAAAATGGTGCGAGAAGAATTCTCAAAAATGCTAAGACAATTGGTATCGAAGCAGTAATTGTAATCGGAGGAGACGACACTCAGAAGGTTGCTAACAAAATGCACAAAATAGGGCTTCCATGCGTTTCGGTGCCTAAAACCATCGATAACGATTTGGCTTACACCGATTATACCTTTGGCTTCAACACAGCCGTGTCTATAGCAACTGAAGCTCTTGATAGAATTCACACGACAGCAGAGGCTCATCATAGAGTAATGATAGTTGAAGTCATGGGAAGATACACTGGCTGGATAGCCCTTGAAGCAGGAATTGCAGGAGGAGCCGACGTCATACTCATTCCAGAGCAACCCTTCGACATAGATGAAGTATGTGAACACATAAAGCGCAGGCAAATGCGAGGAACAAGCTTCAGCGTTGTTGTGGTCGCTGAGGGAGCCAAACCAAAAGGAGGAGTGGAAATAACTTACAGCGATGGCATGGACGAGTTTGGGCATGTAAAACTCGGAGGGGTAGGCTATTATATCGGTAGAGAAATCGAAAACAGAATAGGCATCGAAACCCGTGTTGTAACGCTCGGACACCTGCAACGCGGTGGCTCTCCAACAGCATTCGACAGAATCCTAGCGACAAGATATGGAATAGCTGCAATAGACTTGGTTAGCCAAGGTAGATTTGGGTTCATGGTTGCTCTAAAAGGCAATAAGATAGTTTCAGTTCCATTAAAAGATGTGGTGGGCAAAAGAAAAACCGTTGATCCAAAGCTTTATGAAATGGCAACGGTCTTTTTCGGCTAGCAACTTCTACCCTGAGGTTCACTCATTTTAAATCCTGTAAGTCTTCATTGGCGGAAACACTAAAATCGTTTATATCAGCTTGAGCCGTCACTTAACAAGAACACAATTGAAGAGGTTAAGCACTTGAAGCGCTTCGAGTTTCTTGAACACACAACTGATGCCTATGTTGCGGCTTACGGCAAAACTTTGGAAGAGGCATTTGAAAACGCAGCCTACGCAACCTTTGAAGTCATGACTGAGGCTGTGAAGATTGAGCCAAAGATTGAAGAAATGATTGAAGTTGAAGGCTACGATGAACAAGCGCTTCTTTACAACTGGTTAGAAGCCTTCTTAATCAGATTTGATACAACAGGTAAAATCTACTCACGCTTCAAAATCTTCAAAATAGCAAAAACAGAAGAAGGCTACATACTAAAAGCAAAAATCTGGGGCGAAACCTACAACCCAGATAAGCATCCACAGAAAGTGGGAATTAAGGCGGTCACCTATCACCGAATGGAAATAATAAGAAAACCCGAACAGACAACTCTGAGATTTATCCTAGACATTTGATTCTTTTGGCAGATCTGCTAGCCTATGCTTTTCTCATGAACAGATGACTTTAAAGGCGTATGGTCTTACCCTATGAAACAACAAGAGGTGCGCCAACATGAGTTCTAATTCCTTGGCAACTCCTTGTTTGCTCTATTGTGGTTCTTGCCGCTATTACATGAATGAAGAATGCAAAGGCTGCGGAAGTGAAGACAGGCCAGACTGCAAGATATTCAATTGCTGCAGAAAAGAAAAGAGACTAGGCTTTTGCACTGAATGCGAGGAATTTCCCTGCCCAGAATTGAAAACTTCTGTAGGTGTTCATCCCAGCTGGTTGGAAGACCAAGCAAAGCTCCCACTCAAAAAGTAGCAGCAAGTCTAGAGACATCACTCAGCGAATTACAAGAGTGATTTCTTCGATCAGGGTTTCAGGTATGATGTTTCTTCTACCACGTCTTCTGAAAACAACAAGGCCTAGTCTTTGCAGAGTCTTCAAGTCGTAGTAAACGTTTTTCACGTTTCGCTTGGTTTTTTGTGCCAACTTGTTTATGGACTCTGCTTGTAGGCTTGCTAGGCTGTAGAGCAGTTCTAATCTTTTAGGTGTCAGAAGAGCAGTCTGTTCAGGGCTTAGCTCGCGTGTTTCTTCAATGATGTAATCAAGTTCGCCTCCTTCAACATAGCCTCGATAAGCGTGAACTAAACTGGCCCATTCAAAATACTTGCCAACTCTGCTTCGGTCTAGTCTCCTGCTCAGAAACAACTCTTCGAAATCGTCAAACGTGGTGTCGTGTTCCTCTTCAAACTGCTTGATTTTGCTTTTCACCTCGTCTAAAGTCAGCCTCCGCACAATCCTTATCAACATGCAACCATCAACAGCAATCTAACTATCACGTACTCGATAAACTTTGTTGGTTTACAAACCAACAAAAAACACAATGCGAAACCTTTAACCTCAACACAAATCATTGATAATGTTCCAAGGTGAGATCAATGTATACCACACAGCTGGATGACTTCACACATCAGATCGACTTGAAGACAGCTGGTTATGAAAACTTCATCGCCTCATACGTTTTAAAGGAAGATAAGGTGGCCATTATAGAGACTGGCCCCACATCTTCTATCCCGAACTTGCTCGCTGGATTAAGGGAGATCGGCATACAAAATGAGGCAGTTGATTATGTACTGGTTTCTCATATTCACTTGGATCACGCAGGAGGAGCCGGAACACTTCTACAAAACCTGCCGAATGCAAAACTTTTGGTTCAAAAGAGAGGCGCTCCCCATATGGCCGATCCAGAAAAACTGTGGGTGCGCTCTAGAGCGGTTCTGCGTGAAGTAGTTGACTCTTACGGTCAAATCCAGCCTGTTCCTGAGAATCGCATGATTATACCTGAAGATGGAGCAATCATTGACTTGGGTGAACATGTTAAACTACAAGTTATAGAAACTTTAGGTCACGCTTCTCATCATCAGAGTTTCTACGAAAAGAGGGGCAGAATACTTTTCCTCGGAGACGCGGGAGGCATTTACATCAAAAAGCTTGACTCCAGTATTCCCACGACTCCTCCACCACTTCATCTGGAGATGAAACTGAATTCAATTGAGAAACTGAAGAAACTGGAGCCTAAACTGTTATGCTACACACATTTTGGCCACACAAACAACGCAGTTGACCGAATGCAAGCATATGTTGAACAGTTAAAGCTATGGGCAAAGATAGTTTCAGAGTCAACCGGAAGAGGTGATGATCAAGAAGCCATTTATGCAAGGATTATGGAACATGATCCTTCAATGAAGAAGGCAGAAGAATTCATCAAAAGACATATAATGCTAAGACAGAGCGTGGTTCTACAAAGCATTCAAGGGTTCATTCAATATTTTGAGAGGAATTCCTGACGACGTCAATTTTTTTGGCGTAGACACCAAAATTGTTTATATCAAACTCCCTCCCTTTTAATTTCACGGTGAATCATGATGAGTAGACGAGTACCTAGGGTTCCGCTTGAGAAAATTGACGATTACACATGGAGAATTCCACAGAAACATAAGCCCGGCATGAGAGTACCTGGAAGAGTTTTTGCTGATGAGATATTGCTTGAAAAGATGAAAACCGACCGAACTCTTGGTCAATGTGTAAACGTGGCTCATCTGCCTGGCATTTACAAGTATGCAATCACCCTGCCTGATGGACACGAAGGTTACGGCTTCCCAATTGGTGGAGTAGCCGCCACAGACTACGAAGAAGGTGTTGTCAGCCCAGGAGGCGTCGGCTATGATATAAACTGCGGCGTCCGCCTCTTGACAACAAGTCTAACGGAAAAGGACATTCGACCAAAACTTGCTGAACTAACAAACACGATCTTCAACAATGTTCCTTGCGGTCTCGGTAGCCGCCGTAAGGATTTTCGCGTAACCACACATGAACTCGACAGACTTGTAGTAGAAGGCGTGCAGTGGCTAATAGACCAAGGCATGGGCTGGTCGGGAGACGCAGAACATTGCGAAGAAAAAGGTTCTATGAAAGCAGCCAACCCTGATAAGGTTTCAACCAACGCCAAAAACAGAGGCCTGCCTCAAGTTGGCACCCTAGGCTCTGGAAACCACTTCCTCGAAATTCAGCGGATTGGCAAGATCCACAATCCACAAGTGGCCAAAACCTTTGGCATCGAACACGAAGGACAAGTTACAGTTATGATCCACTGCGGTTCAAGAGGCTTCGGTCACCAGATATGTTCCGACTACCTGCGGGTGATGGAGAGAGCTGTCCACAAATACAAGATTGCTCTGCCTGACCGCGAACTTGCTTGTGCACCTGGGCCGACCCCTGAAGCCCAAGACTACTATCAAGCCATGGCATGCGCTGTCAACTACGCCTTCGTTAATCGTCAAGCCATAACCCACTGGGTACGCCAAAGCTTCGAACAAGTGTTCAGGAAGCCCGCTGAATCTTTTGGTCTGAAACTAGTTTACGACGTTGCCCACAACATTGCAAAGACTGAAAACCACAACGTTGGCAACGGGAAACGAAAAGTCTGGGTTCACAGAAAAGGTGCAACCCGAGCCTTCGGTCCAGACAATCCCGAAGTACCTGCTGACTACAGGGCTGTTGGACAACCGGTGATTATTCCCGGAAGCATGGGCACCAGCTCTTGGGTGCTTGTTGGCACAACCAAGGCTATGAATGTTTCCTTTGGCTCTACAGCGCACGGAGCAGGCAGAATGATGAGCCGCTCCGCCGCCAAGCGTAGATTTTGGGGAAAGGACGTTAAGAGAGCCTTGGAGCAGCGAGGAATCTTCAGTAGGGCAGCTAGTTTCGTTGTTTTGGCTGAGGAAGCTGACCCCGCCTATAAGAATGTGGATAAAGTGGCTGAGGTAAGTGACAAGGTTGGCATCGCAACTCGGGTTGTAAGACTGCTGCCAATGGCGGTGGTTAAGGGCTAGCGAATTTCCTTTCACCAAAAGGCATAACTTGAACTTTGCTGTTACCTTGCAATTCGACAGTGCTAATAGCGCTAGAACGGCGATGCAAATGTTCGTTAAGATGTGGCCCGTAGGCATGTTGCTTACAAACTGTTATGTTGTAGGACATATTGAAGCCCGAGAAGCGTTGGTTATAGACCCAGCAACTGACCGCGAAACCGAAGCAAGCCAAATACTAAAAGAAATTCAAACTAACGGTTTTGAAGTCAAATATATTGTCAATACTCATGGTCATCCTGACCATACTGGTGGCAATAAGATCTTTAAGGAAGCAACT
>JASFPO010000061.1:0-12031 GCA_050115935.1 Candidatus Bathyarchaeota archaeon
CAGGACCGCAGCGTTCACAGAAGGGGAGCATTCTTTTGATTTTGTCCTCTTCAACCTTGTAATATGAATAAGTGTTTTTGCTTTTCTTCTTTTTAGGTTTGACTTCAGCTGGTTTTGCTTCAGTTGGTTTCGCTTCTGGAGGTTCTTCACTTATTGGTTCTTCTTCTGTTGGTTTCTCTTCTGCGGGTTTCTCTGCTGTTTCAGCGGATTCACTCATCTAGTTATTCCTCCTTCTCCTTCGGTTGTTTAGTCTCATCAGAATTTTCGGCTTTCTCGGCGGTTTCAACTTTTTCAGCTTCTTCGGTTTCCTCAGCTTCCTTGACTTCTTTGGCTTCTTCAGCTGGCTTTTCAGGTTTCTTTGGTTTCTCTGCTTTTTTGGGTCTCTCTGCTTCTTCAGCTTTCTCTTTCGGAGTGTTTCTTTCAATAACATATTTTGGTTCGATGAGTATTGCCTGCTCAACTGTATCGTAGCCACTAGCTTCGCCTAAGGCAATCCTCATTCCGGTTTTTGTCTCCACTTTCCTCACGTATACTTGTTCAAGCTTCATCTTCAGCATCTGCGCGAGTTTTGCTCTAATTTCCAAACGTGGAGGTGTTCCCCCTACCTTTTCGTGCTCCACTTTGAAGACAACTTCTTTTCTTTTGAGTAATGGGTTGTATTTCTGGGATACGATTTTGATTTCCATAGGTATACTTCCAAAGGGTTGTTGATTTGATACGTCACCCTTTACTTTAGCTTTTCGTAGTCGGCAGCATAGCTTCCATGATGCGGCGAGCTTCCTGTCTCTTCTGCGGGGTAACTTTAATGACGACTATGCCCTCGTAGGGCTGACCATAAACAACAAAAGCGTTTGAAGGTGCGTGGAGTAATGCAACCAAAGTGAGGAGGTCTTCTTCGCCGTCAACAACAATTTTGACTGAGTTGTTCTGCTTTAGTGCTTTCTTCACAGCAAGCCAGGCTTCGTCAGTTATGGTTCCAGGAGTATTCTTGGCATAAATCGTCTGGTTCACCTTTAACACAACAGGCTTCCGCGGTTGCCTCATGACCCGATTATCCACGATTGCAATATGGACTAAAATGCCATGTTTAGTCATGTTTTCCGAAACGACGTCGCCAACTGAAATAACCATTGCTGGCTTCTCTCTTGTAATTATCTCTTCTAGCTTCTCCATAGTCTCTCTAGGAGAGCCCACAATTAGCTTTCCAAGCGGAGATTTCAATTCTCGACGCAGTTTGGAAGGAAGAACAAGCGTGTGTACGGTGAGCGGCGTTTTCCAACCCTACCTAAGAGGTCAAAAGGTGAAGACCGCGATCTTGCATCATCTTACTCGAAGAGCATATCGTCCTTTCTTGCTGATTTCCATAGTCTTGGCTATGGCAGAAGCTTCAGGGTCAAAAACAATAACAAGACCAGAAAAATCATCGCTTAAGCCTGAGGCTTTACAGCTTGGACAATTCGATTTCGCGGTTATTGTGTGACAGTCATGGCAAGCCTTTTCGCTCAAGTTTCTCCTCTCCTATGTTTTCGTCCTTTTGACCGTGGGTTCGGCTTGTTTCTTCTGCTTTTCTGATTTTTTGGCTTTGTCGGCCTCCATGTTTCTCAACTTTTCCACTTCTTTTCTTATCCAGTCTAATCTTCCAAGGAAAGGCTGTCGAGCTGTAACGCCGACTTTTCCTGAGCTTCCGCCTCTTCCAAGCGAAACCGCGGTGACGCGTACTCTAACCTGGTCGCCGGTTGAAAGTTTCCTTCTGGTTTCTCTGCCCAAGAGTACGCCCTGTTTTTCATCGTAAGATATGTAGTCGTCCATGAGTTGAGATACATGCAACAAGGCATCTATTGGGCCGACTCGAATGAATGCTCCGAAATCCGCTATTTCAACCACTTCGCCTTCTACAATTTCTTGAATTTTCGGAAGAAACGTGAGAAGTGAAAACAAAGCTTTATGATAGGTTGCACCATCGCCAGGAATGATTTTTCCAACAGGGGTGACCTGGATATCGGTTACGGCAATGACATAGCCGAGTTCCTCGTCTACCATGCCTTCATACTTCATTCTCAATTGCTCATAACCAACCTCTTCGATGGGTTCATCAAACTTTTCAGGAGGTATACGAATTGTGTCCTCTATCGAAATCAGCTTAAACATAAGCGCTCCTCAAACATCACCCTTTCTTCTCCGAGGAAGTCTTTCTGACATAAATTGCGCTCAAATATTAGGCTTTCGGAAAAACGTGTTTCACAAAGAGCCCTCTATGGCCAAACGAGTCTGCTCTCTTAAAAAGACCACGGTAATTCCCTTGCTTCGCAGTCTTCTGCGCAAAATCTGGTCGTTTGTTGCCACAGGGCATTTCCATTTCTGCGCCATTCGAACAACAACATCATCTGGTGTTTCATCTTCACCTTTTCTGGTCTGAACAAGGCAACATTTTTTGGCCAACCTGATTGCCAGTGAAGCCTGCCTCCGGATTTTTGGAGATCCCTTCCTTGCCATTGAAAGAAGTTCTTGTTGTGTGACAGAAAGTAAAACTGGATCAAAACGTTGGTTTAAGAGATTTAAGAGCTCTTCAAATATGTCAATCTGGAATTGTGACGGAAGAAAGAGAAAATTTGAGTCAATAATCACTTTTGGGGTCAATTCTTCCAACAGATTAGTGTTGTTTTCACTGCAGTATTCCGTAGCCGATGAGACGCCATCTTCCAACGATTTTTCGGCTCATTGCTGCTCTTGTCCCTTTTTCGGCGCATATTATGCGCCCAAGTTTAAGAGTTATCATGTCACCCTTTATTGAAACGATATTTCCAGCGGTTATGCTGGTTCCGATGTCCAAAAGAAGATTCTCGCCCGTGCGCACCTTTTGCACTTCAGTTTGCTCTTTGGTTCCAACCGCGCGTTCAAAAAGATGCGTTTCCAGTGTCAATTCAGAAAGAGTTGGAGGAAGCTTACCAGGCTTGCCTACAAGGTTTCCTGTGAGCCCGTCAGCCTTTGTCAAGGATGGATCAAGAAGAGTGCCGATACCTACTAAGCCCCCACATTGAGCCTCCTCGACCTTTCTTCCACCAACATGCAGAGTGGTTATTTCCGTTAGGAGAGGCTCATAAATTGGTCTTCCTTGTTTTATTGTACGGATTCCAGGCCGAATCTCGGCTTCATCTTCCACACCGAATTTTCCTTGAAGAATTGTGCCGCCGATGACCCCTCCAACTAGCTTCTCAGCGGGTGTTCCAGGCTTGTTCACATCAAAGGAACGTACAACATGCATTCTGGGAGGCTTTGTAGAGTCGCGTTTGGGTGTGGGAATTGTCTCTTCAAGGGCTTGGACTAGAGCGTCAATGTTGACGCAGTGTTGAGCCGAAACGGGAATTATGGGCGCGTTCTCTGCTATGGAACCTTTAACGAATTGTGTTATTTCTTTATAATTTTCCAGAGCTCTTTTCTCGTCTACAATGTCTATTTTGTTCTGGACAATTACAAGATTTTCCACTCCAACAATTTCTATGGCAGCTAAATGCTCTCTGGTTTGCGGTTGTGGACAAGGCTCATCCGCTGCTATTACCAACAAAGCTCCATCCATGACCGCTGCACCCGAAAGCATAGTTGCCATGAGTGCCTCATGACCAGGTGCATCAACAAAACTCACCCCTCTAACGAATTCAGTTGGCGAACCGCAGTTGGAACACTTAGTTTCAACAGTGTAGCATTGGGGAGGTTCACATTCAGAACACTTGAAGATGGCTGTATCTGCATAACCAAGCTTAATGGTGATGCCGCGTCTTAGCTCCTCGCTATGCCGTGCTGCCCAAACACCTGTTAGAGCTTGAACCAGCGTGGTTTTTCCATGGTCAACATGCCCAATTGTTCCAATGTTAACTTCGGGCTGCTTGGGCAGTCTTCTCAGAAGATTTACCTCCCGGCTTTACTGGTTTAGCTTTTGCCGCTGTTACCTCTTCTGTAATCGCCTTTTCCTCTTTTTGCTTTCTTCCTTCTTTTTTGGCTTCTTTCGGCTTTTCCGTCTTTCTCGGTTTCTCAATAATCTTCATGTTGATTTGAACAATTTCTTCAGTTATCACGTTTCCCCGGAGAGTTTTCCTCCGTCTCTCTCCTTCCTGTTTGGAATGGAAACCTACTCCTCCGCTTAGAATTGCCCTAACTCTAACTCCACCATGAATATTAGGTCTCATGGGAAAACCATCCTTGTCAGACCCTCCGGTTATCTGCAATTTATGACCGGACAAGCCCACAACTGACCCGTCAATGGTTTCACCAATTCTCTTTCCAATCAACGGAGCAGCACGGGCGCCTTCAACCTCGACGGCCTTGGAAGTTCGGGCTTCGGGGTCTGAAAGTATTACCTTGAATCTTGCCATAATATTCTCTCCGTGTAACAGATTCTGTTGGCATTACTGAAGATATGCCTTCGTTTATTAAGGATTCGCCTCAAAGAGGACAAGCTTACCATTCAGTATTTGTCAATGGAAGAGTTGGTTTCCTTTTCTCTTTTTCTCCTAAATCGATTTGCTACAAAGTAAGAACTTGCAAGTGAGAGAGCCACAGCAATTATGAGAATCAATGGAATCAGCTGTTCCCCACTTTCGCCAAGCGGGTTCCTTGGAGGTGTTACATCAACCATTTCGTCTTCTATATACACGTAGAAGTTGTTAGTTTGCAGAAATTCTCTTGACTCTTGAGAGGAAGCCACTTGATCGGTCCGGGAGATGTTCATGTATTGAATTGTGCTTTGCCGGGTCACCGCAGCATTTGTTATAGCATTTAAGGGGTCACCTCTGAGTCCTCCGAAGATATAGGTGAGGTCAACTGGCAGCCATCCCCAGGGAGGAATGTAGATTATCGCCCAGCCGTGCCAACCGATATTTTTCTGAACAACGTCTACATGATCTTTCCAGTAGCTTGTGTTCAACTGCGACTGCTTGTAGAGTGCACCAACTTGAAGGAACGCCGGAATGCCAACTATCCGAGATAGTGTAATCAGTAAGATTGCTTGGTCGTCGCAGTCTCCCCTTCGCGACGTGAGAGTTTCATCAGGATACTGAGGGACTTCATGTGCCTCATATTGAATGTTTGCAGCAATCCAAGCGACGAGATTTTTGATGATTGTCAGCACATTTGACTCATCTCCGGTTACATTATATGCTAGACTCTGAAGTTCTGTGTTGTTAACGAGCCAGGGTCCTTCTGCTCCCAAATATTCCTCTTTCAAGGACAAAGGAATCTCATTCAGACTTTTCGAGGCAGTTTCATTAATGTCGTCTAGTGTTCGAGATTTAGAAACCACATGGTAAGTAACAGCATAACTAGTGTTTTGTCCTGGGTTGAGCAACATCTCTGGAAACTGCAAAACTACGATTTCGTTTCCATCAGTGTCATTCTCTCTGGTTTCAATGGGATGTGTTGAATTCACCAGAGAGGCTGTCTGCCACGAGTTAGTCATAAACAAACCTACAGTACGGTCTCCTACTCGCTCAGTGAAGTTCCAGACCGTGTTTCCTTTGTTTGAATACGTTACGAGGCTTTTAACATAATATTCAGTCTCTTGACCTTCAGCTGTAACTTTGGCAAGAGTTAGGCTCTGGAACAAAAGCGTGGACAATAGCAAAAAAGATATGAGAAGAGCAGTTGCTTTCTTAGTCATTTTACCACACTTATCCTCCTTTACAAAGTATATGAATTGACATGTTAACCTTACGCAAAAAAAAGGGAGAAGAAGTCTTATTCAACATGCACCCTGTAAAGATCTACGTCTTCCCGCATTGCTCGAGTACATTCCAAGAAATCTCTAACCGAACGTCTCACATCTCTTGACTGAGTTATGTATCTGCCAACAATGATTATGTCCGCTCCAAGAGCCAGCGCCTGTTTCGCAGTTTCAGGAACTATGCCACCAGCAACGGCTACCAAGAATTTCTTCTGCGGGAAAGCTTTGCGAAGTTCTTGAATGAATTCCAAGCGGTGTGTTCCTACTTTTTCAACATTGATGGCACGATGCAAAATCACAACATCGGGAAAATGCTTCAACAAGCGAAGTTTCTGAATAGGATCGTCAACCTCCATCATATCGACTACAGCGTAGATTCCAAGTCTTCTCGCCTCGTAAATGAAGCGGTTAAGCACTTCTTTTGCCGCGAGCCCAGCTGCTACAACTCCATCTGCAGTTTCTCCAAAGGCTAAGTCAGCCTCAACCTTCCCGACATCCAATGTCTTCAAGTCAGCTATCATAAACTTGTCTTTGACTAGATCCCTCAATTCACGAATGACCCTTACACCATACTTTTTTATCAATGGAGTGCCGATTTCCAGGATGATTCGATCGCTTTCCGGTAGCAGGCTAATAATGTCCTTTGCTCTTTCTAGGCTTGGATTGTCAAATGCTATTTGCAAGTATGGGGGTCTCCAAAGTCTGGGAACACGGAATCCCATTATTGGATGTTTAGCTCGGTCTTTATCGTAGAGTATCTTGTCTAAGGAAGGATATTTGGCTAAAGCACGGGATAATGCTAATTTGGTGGCTCCATAATTATAATGATAGATTCTCCGGTAATCTTTAGCTTGAGGATGCACGAAAACACTGCATACTATGACCCAGTCCTCAACTTTGTCTTTTGGTATGACACCTTCTTCTACAGCATCTGCCACAGCCTTAGCCACAGCAGCTTGTGCAGGACCGAAAATCTTTCCAACCTGATCGAGATTTTTGACTGTAACCTTGGGAACCAAAAGCGTATGCGGCTTAGGCGGAAGATTCGGACGAATAACTGCCAGAAGCGGCGTGTGCCCAGGCGACAGATTTGAGAAACCATTGGCAAAGGCTTGTCCGACGGGTCCTGTTTTGTCACCTATCATCAAATCTATATGAGCTACCTCGTGACCTTCACCCATTAATGCTTCGCCTATTAAGTATGTGTATTTCTCGCGTTTCTCAAAGGCTTCGCCAAACATTGCTTCTTTGCGTATGTCTTGAAATTTGACATTGAACTCTTTCATCCAATCGTAGAGAGTGTCGCGATGTATCTTCATAATTCTCGCTGTTCCTGCAATCGTTGGCTTCATTGTTTTCTTAGTTTCCATCTCTTGCTTCATAGCCATCATTAATAGTTGAATAAGCCCTTCTCTTGTTTTCGGTTTCTTGCCGACAGATTCCGACAAATCGCATTCCCTGTGATTGACTAAGCCACAACTAGTATTAAAATCTGTCGGAAATGTCGACATAAGACATCTCTATTCCGACGAAAACGACATTGACCTTCCTTCTGTGGGGTTTGAGGTTCACAATTATGTATGACAGTGTCGAGTCTTGAGCCGTTAGAAAATGTGTTAAACCTGCTCACAAGCATTTTGGAATGCTTGAGTAAGATCTTCAGTGAATCCGACTAGGATTATCTGCTTCAAAGTTGTGCCGTTGTCGATGTGTCTCTTTATTTCTTGCACCATGTCTTGTGCCACTTCTTGAAGGTTTAGTCCTCCTACACCTGTGCCCATTCCTGGAAAAGCTACACTTCCAAATTTCAGTTGCTCAGCGCATTCCAAAGCTCCTTTTGTTGCCAACTGAGCATTTTCCCTGTGAATTCGCATTGCCGGCCTATCCATTGTCGGCGCATGAATTACATGTTTTGCCCTTAAGTTCCCGGCCTTGGTCGCAACAGCTTTGCCGACTGGAACTGGAGCATATCTTAGAGCCTCTTCTTGAATCTCTCGTCCTCCCGCTCTTAAAATGGCTCCAGCAACTCCACCGCCCATAATAAGCATGCTGTTTGCGGCGTTTATTATGGCGTCGACTTCAAATCTTGTAATGTCGCCTTTTTCCACGATCAACTCTACGCTTTTGTAGGTTCTCTTCAATTGGGTCATCAATATCACCATTGTTCAACCCTACATCGTGTGTTTTGTGATGATAAGATTTGTCAACATTTGCGTTTATATGGAAGAGCGATGGAATTAAAAGACCAAGAAAGAAATCATATTTAGCAGGCTAGTGAGGAGAAAAGCAGGAATTGCTTGATGTTGAGCGGATAAGAAAAGATTTCCCAATTTTGGAAACTGGCATAGTTTATCTGGACAGCACAGCAAGCAGTCTCACACCTGAACCTGTACTCCAGAAGATGTTGGAATTCTATCGGCAGTATCGAGGTAATGTGGGCAGAGGCATCCATCGATTGTCGGTGAGAGCCAGTGAAGAATACGAGCGAGTTCATGCGAAAGTTGCTAATTTCATTAATGCGAAATCTGAGTTCGAGATCGTTATGACACAAAACACAACTGAAGGAATAAACATGGTGGCTAGCGGTTTTAGCTGGAAGAAAGGAGACAAAATTGTGACAGCTGCTATTGAACATCATTCTAACTTCATTGTTTGGCTTCGAGTCAGAGACAGGTACGACGTGCAAGTGAAAGTTGTCAAGCCACGAGACCCAGCAAAAGAGGGGATTTTGGACCCATCAGATTTTGAGAAAGCAGTCGATGATAAAACAAAGCTTGTTGCCATTACGCATGTTTCAAATGTTTTGGGAGGCATCACACCTGTTAAGGAGATTGCCAGAATCGCCCATGATCATGGGGCCTATGTGCTTGTTGATGCTGCTCAGTCTGTTCCTCACATGAAGGTTGATGTTCGACAGATCGGATGTGACTTCTTGGCTTTCAGCGGTCACAAGATGTGTGCACCAACAGGTTCGGGCGCCCTTTATATCCGCGAAGAATTGATTGACGAGGTTGAACCACTCTGCATCGGTGGCGGAGCTATCGATGACGTAGGACTTGATTACTACAAGTTAAATGGAAGCCCAAACCGGTTTGAGGCTGGAACACCTAATGTTGCATCTGCCATCGGGCTTGGCGCTGCCGTTGACTACTTACAACAAATCGGAATGGAAGAGATTGAAAGCCATGAAAAGGAACTTGTGCAACAGATGCACGAGGGTTTAGCTGAGCTGCCTGAAGTTGAGATTTATGGCCCAGAACCAGCACGTAAGGTTGGAATCATGTCATTTAATGTAGCTGACCTGAATCCACATGATGTGGCTCTAGCACTTGACGTTTCAGCTAACATTATGGTGCGGTCCGGACATCATTGTGCTTTACCTCTAAGCAAAACTGTCTTGGGAAAGCCTGGAAGTGTTCGAGCCTCAGTCTACATATATAACACCAAAGATGAAATCAAAAGGTTTCTGTCAACCGTAAGGGAAATCGCGGAGACCCTGGCTAAATAGACTAGCTTTGGTCCACATGGATGTCTTCAACTTTTACTTTTTTGCGGATTTTCTCTCTTATTTTGTTTTCTTTGACTTGGGGTCCTGCGGCTATAGCTTTTCCATCCAAGTAGATACTGTATTCAATCCTGTGCTTCAGCATGTCTTCTCGTTCGTCAACATTATGTTCATTCATTTTGACCTTATCTTTGAACTCTGCTGCTACCTCTTTTGTGAGCGCAGTGTTACGCCAGTGGATGGGGCAACGGTCACTGTGAAAGATATCGATAATGGCTTTCCCTCTAACTAACTTGGCTTCCTCGTAATTGCTGCCTCTTCCAATCCACTTAGGATTTTCAACATTCTCAAACCGTTTAAACAGCACTACACCATTACCGACGGCTTTCCCGACTTCAATGAATCCGTGTTTCTTGAAAAATCTGCTGGGCATCCAGATTGGGTCCCAGCAAGTGACTGCTACACCTTTACGCCCTAGCTTTTCCGAGTCATCAAGACAAGCTTGGAGCAATTCTCCTCCGATGCCCTTTCCCCGTTCATTCTCTGCTACGTTGATGCACCATATAGCCATAATATCCTTGCCAACGATCTCAAGGTTGGCTATCTCGATAGGATAGTATTCAATGAATCCTACGGGCTTTCCGTTTTTGTAGGCTATTTTCGCTCTTGCACCTTGTGCCAGCTTTTCTTGGAGGAAACTGTGCTTTCTTCTCCATGCTTCACGAATACGTTCCTCATCGCCCTTTGAATACCACTCTTCCTTCTCGGGGTTTTTCATGCAGAAACTTGCTACGTGCCACAGGTTTTCATGGGTCAAACCCAATATCCGAACCATCTAACCACCGCAGATGTCAATCATTACTGCCAGATTGTTGGAACATCCTAAGATCTATAATCTATATGGGTAATGGTTTGGTCAAAAGCCTTGAGATGTAAAATCCGTTTGCAGCAATCTTGTATATAGCAATCAGCAAATCCTTTTGAGGTCTCGCTCTAAAGATTTCAGTCCACTGTTTTCTAAACTCTTCGTATCTGGATGAAATCTGCTTTGTCCCTTTGAGATTGGCTGTTCTGAAGCAATCGTAAGCCTCAGTTACTATGCTTAATGCTTCTGAAAGAAGTTGGGCAAACTCTGGAGTAAGATCCGCCTGCAAAGAGGTTAAGCGTTTCAATCCATCCGCAATTCTCGATAAGTCCATTGCAACACCAGTGAGTATCAAACCAATGGATGCGTCGTAGATGTTTGATGTTTCCGCCATGAACCGTGTAGCCAGTTTGTTAGCTTGGTCAATCTTCCTAGGTATCATCCCTAGAGTTGAGCTGCTAATTGAGTGAGTCTTCAAGAACTTGATGCTGACTTGCTTGAAAAGAGTGAAAGCTTCATCAAGTTGTTTCATTCCTTCTTTAAAGTGTTTTCTCCTCTCTAGTGTCTTGATTCTTTCAATAATTGTTGAGGCTGTGATTTGCAGTTTTGGATAGCGATTTTTGAGTGTTGGATCTGGGGGTCCGCCGCTCATAACTGGGCAGATATGAATTTGACATTCTTCACATCCTCCTGAGGCACAGTCCACGCTCGCGTTTCCGCATGTGCATATTATGGCGCTCCATAGGCTGCGTGACACTTGACGTATTGTGTGTATGGCGTCTTCTTTGTCTTTGGCTTGGCGAACGTTGATTTTTCCATCTCTGTGTACTAGAACTGTTTTGTTGCCTACGTGGACTCTGCCCAGTCCTAAGCTTGGTGAGCATTTGGCATTTTGATAAGGCTCGGTTGTATTCAGTGTTGCGCATAGTTGTAGGGGGTCGTAGAAACCGTATTTGAGTTCTGCGACGCCTTCTGGACTTGATGGAAGTCTTGTTTCGGCTGCTACCTTGCCTGCTTCAGTTGTGCAGGGATGAATGTAAGTTATGTTCGTTTCTTCGTTGACTACTCTGCCTTTTGCTCCGATTTTCACTCCTTCGTGCAGTATTTGCTTGATCTTTTGTAGGTTTTCTTTGAATTCAGGTTGTGTTGAAAGAGGAAGACATTCCTCTGGTTTGGAGTCTCTAGTGGCTATTTTTCTCGTCATTGTTTGGCAAGAAGGGTTGTTGCATAGTCCGCAGTCTAGTTTTGGCATGAGATTGTAGAGTTCATGAAAGCTATGGGACATCAGTTCTACCCTTGAAGGCTTCTAGGATTTTCAACAGTGTTATGTTAGGGTCCCTATAAATTCTATTTGACTAACGCAATCTAGTCACTAGAGGATAAAACATGCCTAAAGAAGGTTGCTGTGTGTACCTCTAATAATCGAGACAGCTTGAAATGGAGGGCTGTCAAGCCAGCTGGATCGGCTACTCCAAATAACCGCAAGATGGTCTTATTCGTGTGCGAACAGGTATTGCAGAACCAAAAGAACTAATAGAGTTGTGGAAGACACAAGAGTAATATTGTAACTGGCATCTCTCAATGAAGGTTGTAAAGTTGCAGATTAGAACAGTTGCAGCCATTTTGATCTGGTTTGTCGCAGCCCTGCTTATCTTAAACTTGGTGCTCAGGTCATTAGTGATATTGCTGATATCCATTGCCATGACGATAATAGCAGTAGTAGTCTATTTCATACCTAGAATAAAGAAGTGACATTAACACCTGACTGTGATAATTTTAAATGGTTTAAAACGCTAATTCTTTCAGATGGAGGAGGGGTTAGAAGAAAAAAATTCTGTAAGTCTCCTTTCTCTCTCTTTGGGGCTTCTAACTCTCCTTCATCTTCTTGTGCAGAGTGAAATTGAGCAATATTAAGGTTTATGGAAGAATCTTCTATATTTTACAGAGC
>JASFPO010000062.1:0-11987 GCA_050115935.1 Candidatus Bathyarchaeota archaeon
TTGTGCATAACCTCTTCCAAATCCTTAAATCCTCCTCGGTTGTAAGTGAGTCTCTGAATATCTCGAATTTCCTTCTTTGTTAGGGCCTTTTTGGAGAGAATGGAGCGGATCTCCGAGCTGTTCCTCGGGTTTTGCAGGGCATAAAGAAGTGGAATAGGTAGGTGTTCCTTCATGAATCTGTGAAGGAATTCTTCAGAATCAGCCATATCGACTGCATCATCTCTTAGTATTTTTACGATTCCCAGCAGTCTGCCATAGTTGCTTAGAGCTTTCACTTCGTTCACAGTTCCACCACCCAATATTGCGCCTATTCTAGTGTGTGCTTCAACATCTGCAGCCTTCTTTCTCACCACATTAAGATACTCTTTAGGGGTGACATCCGTCCGCCCCCTGAAACTAAGCTCTAAGGCTTCAGCGTCTCCGAGTTCAAAAAAGGACTGCGTTATTATGTCACTAATAATGGATAATTTGTGGACGGGAACTCCTTTGTCAACTGCACCGTTTAAAAGGTTGAAGCCCTTAAAAAGCAAGGCATCTCCTGCTAACAGAGCTATTTCTTTTCCATATTTCCCATAAACTGTAGGGCGTCCTTCCTTAGTTTTTGATTGATCAATAATGTCGTCGTGTATGTCGATTGCGCCGCTTATTAGGATCATTGGAACAGCTACTGGTGTCGTTATTGATGGGTTTCCCCCAACGGCTTCACAGACTATAGAAAGCAAAGCTGGCCTAGCTAGGTCGTGCCAGCATTCTGTCATGAAATAGGTTAATGCTTCTTGAGCTCCCTTACATTCTATTTCTTCTTTGAGGGCTTCCTCTTTAGCTGTCTTGAGGGCCTCACTTCCTCGCTCTTTGAAGATTCTTTGGACATGTTTCAGTGCTTCTTCTGGGCTGAGCCTGGTGCTTGTTGTCTTCTTTTCTGTTGTTTTCACTATCTCTTCCCCTCCTTCATCTGTGATATATGGTTTTGTAGCTGTTGTTTTAGAAAGTCTTCGTAGGTTTGGATGAGTTGCGAGCCTTTTGGTGTGATTTGGTAGATTTTTCGTACACGGCCCTTTTGGATTTCTTGTTTGCTCTTAACGAAACCGTTTTTTTCCAGTGTGTTAAGTAGGGGGTAAAGCGCGCCATGCCTAAGCTTAATCTGGTATATAGTTTCTATCTTTTTAAGAATCCTATATCCCCATATTGGCTCGTTTCGTATAAGTTTCAGGATGAGCATGTCTAAGAAGCTTTTAACGAATCTACGCTTCATGCTTCTGATAAGTAGTTCGCTAAAGTTTGTATCTTCCATTTTTCACCCAGAGTTATGTTTCAGTGATATTGTTGGGATTTAGTTATTTAAGTTATTCAAACGGTTTTATGCTTTGGTATGCTTCTTTATGCTTTGGGTACGTGCGAACCTTTATATTTTTGTTTCTGGTCTATAAAGACTTGATATGTCCGAAAAGGGACATATTGTATCTGTGTTGAACCGAAAAACCGTAGAACAAAAATGCAGGTGAAATATATGAACCATAAAGCACGTGAAGTCCAAATCAAACTTATGAGGGGACTTCTAGACCTTGTAGTGCTTCAGTACTTAAGAGCCTGCCCTGTGCACGGCTATCAGATAATCTCCAGTTTAAGAAAGAACTTTGGCGTGTACTTTGGCCCAAGCACGATCTATCCACTTCTCTCAGCTCTCGAGGAAAACGGTTACATCAAGAGCAACTGGGACCTACAAAACGAACGTCCAAGAAAAGTGTACAGCATAACACCGCAAGGCTTGGACCTACTCTCTTGCACAGAAGAATCGCTCACCCACATATATCGAAAACTTGCAATAGGTGTAGGCAAAATAGGAATCAACGGAAACCACCTAGGTCTAATGAGGAAAAACAAAGGAAAACTGCTGCCAAAAACTCAGATCTCAGAATAGCTTAAGCTTTCAACTCCCCCTCAAGCATGGAAACAAAGCGGGCGCTCATGGAGAGGAAAAAAGTCTCTCGGACGCCCTACCCCGAAAGCCTTTTCCATTCAGATTATGCTTACGGTACCGTCTCATTGTTCTGACAGCATCATTTATCAAATCTGGCACATCTAGGATTCTGCAGGTGGTGCTCTTGAAGGAAGCAGACATTCTGATTCACAACTGCTCAATTCTCCCTATGAACGGCAAGGGAATTATTGAAAGAGGCTTTATTGCAATAAAGGATAGAAAGATCACTCATATAGGGAAAATCGCTGGGGCATTTTCAATAACGGCGAAAAGAACACTGAATGGACAAGGAAAGGTGGCTTTGCCGGGACTAGTTAATTGTCACACCCATGTTGCCATGACTCTCTTTCGCGGGATTGCTGAAGACAAGTCTTTCAATGAGTGGTGGAAGGAAACCATATATCCTTTGGAACAGAAACTGAAGCGAAGCCATGTACATGATGGCGCCCTACTCGGCTGTTTGGAGATGATCAAAAGCGGCTCCACCTGTTTCGCAGACATGTATTTCCATGAAGATGCCGTGGCAGAAGCTGTAGAGAAGTCTGGATTGAGAGCTGTTCTAGCGCCTGGAGTAATCGAAGCTGGAAACAACGAGATGGGAAGAAGAATGCTTCAAGAAGCAGAAAAGATAGCTAGGGAATATCATGGATGTGTTGATGGAAGAATCAACATTCGTTTAGGTCCCCACACCGCCTGTACGTGTAGTCCAGAACTACTAGAAGAGGTGAGAAATGCCGCCTCTGATTTGAATGTAGGCTTGCACATACATCTGGCGGAATCAAGGATCATGTCAGAAGCTTTAAGAGAGAATTTCGGGTTAAGCGAAGTAGAGCTACTGGAAAAAGTTGGCTTCTTGAAGCCAGACGTCTTAGCTGCACATTGTATTCATCTTTCCACTAGAGACATGCAAATATTGAGAAAGCATGATGTCAAAGCTGCGTACAATCCAGTTGCCAATATGAAACTTGCTGCAGGTATTCCAAAGATACATGACCTATTGAAGCTCGGCGTAACCGTAGGTATAGGAACCGACGGTGCAGCCTGCAACAACAGTTTTGACATGTTTGAGAGCATGAAAATCGCAGCTCTGCTCCAGAAAACACACTGTGCGGATCCAACTGTCTTGCCAGCGGAGAAAGTTTTGAGAATGGCTACTATTGAAGGCGCGAAGGCTCTTGGGCTTGAGAACACTATTGGTTCATTAGAGGTTGGCAAGAAGGCCGATATAGTATTAGTCAACTTTCATAAGCCTCATCTAACTCCTACACATGATCTCTATGCTAATCTTGTCTATTCTGCCCATGGAAGCGACGTAGACACAGTGATCGTGGATGGAGAAATGCTAATGGAAGACCGGAAGATGAAGACACTCAAGGAATCTGAAATTATGAAGAAAGCTCAAAGTAGTGCTTATGATCTGTTGGAAATGTGAAAAGTTTTGCGCCATGTTTGGTTGGGCGAATGGTTAGGGTTCTCTATTTTGGGCTTAGGTTAGCTCGTGCCTGAGACTTGTTCTTTCCGCCTTTTCTTAGTAACGTAGAGCAGGATCAATACTATTAGAAAGCCGATTATGCTAATAACAAGAAGATCATCGTTCCATCTTGGTTCTCCGATAAGACTTGTGTTAACTGAAAAGTGTATTCGAACTTGCTTGTAGTTATTCGCTTCATCTATTGCTTTTATGTGTAGAATATGAGTTCCGTCGCTTGTTCCAGTGAATGTGAATGTTGTGTTCGTCCCTATATTGATCCATGAACCATCGTTCAGCCTGATTTCATAGTGATCTATGTCTGATGTTTCGTCTGCTCCATTCCATGTGGCCTCTACTACTGAGGTCCTAACTTCAGTTCCATTGCTAGGAAAGGTTTCTAGGATCAATGGAGGGTTCGTATCTAACACTATTGTATCATAGTATGCGTCGGAGACTAATTCTGCTTGGTCCTTGATCTGATAGTAGATGACTTTAGTTCCGTCGCCTACAGTGAGTGACCAAGCCTTGGAGTTGGTGTAATCTTCCCAAAGCGTCCAAGTAGAATTATCGTTAGAGAATCGTATTTGGACTATGCCTGATGTTTCATCTGTTGCTGATAGAGTTAAGGTGACGGTGTTTATGGTTGTGTGAGTTGCTTTGTCATTGATTGTTATGGAGCCTATTGGTGGAGTAGTATCCAGAATGATGGTGTCAGAGTATGTTTCCGAGACTAGTTCAGCTTCATCCTTTATTTGGTAGTAGACATCTTTAATGCCGTCGCCAGACGTCAGAGTCCAAGCCTTGGTTGATGAAGGAGTTTCCCAAGGTTCGGTGTCCCACAAGTTGTCGTTGCTGAATCTGACTTGGTAGACGCCTGAAGTTGAGTCGGTTGCGCCTAGAGTCAGCATCACTGAAGTTGAGTTCGTGTAAGTATCTCCGCTGCCGATTATGATGGAACCCGTAGGAGCTATCTTATCTAATCTGATTCCTGTTAGGATTTTGTGAGGAAGCTCTTCATTGTCAGCATTGTCTATGCTCCAGTATTCCAACGTGTTGTTGGCGCTTTCGGTTGTGATGTTTGGTTGGTCGTCAATGCTAACAATCTTAGTTGACCCATCATTAATTTTGTAGTAGGTTTCGGCAACGCCGCTGAGATCTGTGGCCACCAAGCTAATGGTGAAGTTTGTGGTGTGCCATGAACCGTCGTAGTTGTGAGTGGTTGTTGGAGGTTCAGATTCTTTAATCGTGACAGTATCATTAGAATATGATGTTTCTGCATTACCTACAGAATTGATACCCCGTGTTTCAATAACGTGAGTACCTGACGACAGTGAAGGGATTGTGAATGTGAAATCTTCTTCTGCTTCGTCAAAAACACCATCAGTTGCATTTGCGTTGATCCAAGTTTCATTGTCTATTCTGAATTGAACGCTGATAATTGTGTTTGTTGTGACATTTCTACCTATTCCGAGTGGATTGCTGTTGGGATACGGAACTTCCGTGACTGCTCCAGTGTATACAAGAGTGGTGTTCTCGGCTGGATCAGGGACATATGGATTTAGCGTTGTATCTGGAAACGTATCTACAATGTCTTGAATGCTGTCTCCATCGCTATCTCGCCATCCAACTTGCCCCCAGGTTCCATTCAAACCGTGGGATTCGCCGGAGAGACACCAAGAAGCAGTATCCATAAGACAGCTAGAATGAGGAACGTCAGGAACACTCAGATAGCCAGAAAAGTCTGCAGAGTCGTCGTATTCGTCAGTTGCATAAAATATGTGACCCATCTCGTGTGCGGTTACTCGATCCATTCGGTCAATGCCCCAATTGTCATTATCATAGGTCATGACAAGGAATGGCCCCCCAATATAAGCATACGCGAAATAATCATCCTCAAACGCGCCATTAGAATCATCAGAACTGTCGACAACAAACATCGCAAAAGCCCAGTTTGTTCCTGTATTGTTTCGTAAATCGTTGATGTAGTCACGCACCTGAGAGAAATAGTCGGCGCCAGAATACCCAAGATAGTCCATTGCTTCATCTATCCAGTATCCTTGATCAGGATCTGAGGGGCGAATTATAGGCTCATAGCTCGTGGGAACACGGTAATTCACCGACAAACTGAAGCTTACGTTTGCTGAGGGATTCTGGCTGCTCCACCAGTCCAGGGCGGCCTGTATCTCACTGATAACCTGAGATTCCTCGCTAAGGGTCCAGTTTTCAGTCTGGAGATCGACGGTTCCGTTGCTCTCTAACAAGATCACTCCAACAGCCACGCTTCCGATTAGATATTCGCTGGTTTCGTAATAGCCAGGAGTGATAGGACTGTTGTGTTTTGGTGGAATGTCTGAAGCTGTTCGGGCGTCGCCAATAAGTGGGGATGGCAGTTGAGAGGCCTTTCCAACATGCGTGAAAACACTACTGGAGAGAATTGATACTGTAAGCACAATCGCAAAGAAACACCAATGTTTGACCTTTTGTTCTTTCATTCAGATGAAGCTCCAGAGATTACCTTTCACTAGATGCCATATTCGTTTTCCTTTTCTACAATTACTATGTTGCTTTCCAGATCTTTCATAAATCTGCTGAAAAGCTCCGGATGAGTTCCGTGTATAGGAAATATCCGTTTTGGCTTTACAGTTTGCAAGGTTTCCCTTAATTGAAGAGGCATGATGTGTCCTGAGATGTGAACGTGATACTGAGGCAGTCCATAATGGTTGAGCCAATTAACCATTCTTCCATAGTCAATATGCATCTCCTCGTCGTAAGGCTCGGACGCTGACAAGATGTAACAACTGCCAGATTTCGGTTTGATTTCAACAAGCTCTTCTAGCTCATAGAAAGACAACGTTAGAACCACATCGCTCTGCATCTTAGAAATCTTGGAAGCGTCAGCGATCTTTGTTTCGTACCGCTTCACTAAGTCTTGTTCCCACTTGTAATACCTTTTCTTGGTTTTTTGGAACATCATCACGTGGTCGTCGCTCAGATTTGGGATTCGAGCATCCTTTCCGAGCTCCTTATCTTTCTGCTTCAGTTCCTCTAAGAGATACGCTTGCTTTAGCGGAATTACAAGGGTCCTCTTGTTGCGTTTGCTGGCTTGATACACTGACCTGAATCGGTCGATATCAGCGCGGGCGAAGTCAGCTAGGACTATGCCTGATGCATATTTGATGATCTCGGTTAGCTTTCTTTCAACCTCGGGTTCAGAGGAGGTTTCAGCGCCGGTCATGTTTGTTCCTTCAGGTATCATAGCTATTGGTCTGGATTCCTTTGCCTTTTCAATGAAATCTTTGCTCATCTCTGGTTTGGTGCCGTGTAGCCGAAAGTCTCCAGTGTATGCTAGTGAGCCAGATGATGTGTGGACGATGAATCCATAAGCGCCAGGTACAGAATGGTCAACGTGAACAGGTTCGATCTCCATGGAGCCTATCTTTATTTTGTCTCCGGTGCGGAAAGGCTTGAACTGAATATCTCTAACGTTGAATTCAAGGTCGCGTATCCTTAGCTTGCTTAAGGCGTCAAGTATGATTTTAGTGGTTTCGCCACAATAAACGGGAATCGATCTCTTTAGAAAAGTTGTGTAGGCAGCGTGATCCATGTGAGAGTGAGAAATGAAAACAGCATCGATTTCAGGTTTGGACTCCTCACTTTCGTAGATACCAGACAATTTCGGCAGAAGACCGAATTCTAACAAACTCTTCTCGCTTTTTGGCGCGAGAAAAGGTGAGGAATAGAATTGACTTCTTAGAGCAAAGGGCATGCCGAAATCAAGAAAGATTTTTGTGTCTCTGTCTTTTAAGAGAATTTTGTTGCCTCCAACCTCATTGACTCCTCCATAAAAGGCAAGGATTGTTTTACTTTGCATTTGCAGCGCTCCTAGACATTGTCTGCTTCTATGGTTTGCTTTGTTTATATTAAATGCTATTTCATTCCGTGCCCATTTTCTTGCATAGATTTGAAATTGCCAAGATGACGTGTGGTGGAGTAAAAATGCTGAACACCTTTGTGTATCGGGCAGAACCAGCTTTTTTTACTGTTTCTCTTTTCCCTTCAGCTTCCAAATAGCCTTCTATGAACTCTTTTGAGATGAGTACAGCGGCATCTGTGGGCGTGATTGGAGACACATAATGCCCTGAGTAATAAAGGAACTCCGCTACGTCCCATGCTTGATTGCCATCTCTTGAAGCCTGTTCCAGATCAACAAAGTAGGGAGTCCAATCTTTGGCTACTATGACATTTTCGGGTTTACAGTCGCCTAGGGCTACGCCAAGTCCATGCGCCTCAGCAATTTTCCTTCCCAAAGTTCTAATCAACGCTATCTCCACGCTAGACCTTTCCTTGCTTGCTAAAAGACGCTGGATAATCCTTGAAAGGTTCTCACCTTCAACAAACTCTTTGAAAATCAAGCGCTCCTTTGGGCTTATGTAAAGAATTCTTGGAACAGGCCAGCCTTGACTGTGTAGAAACTGGCTGAGCGCATATTCTCTCTCAAGCCTAGACTGGCCTAGAACGGCGAAGGATTTTGTGCCTAGAGCCCAGAGGGCCAACGGAAACCATTTGAAGCCAAACCAGTCTTTGAACTTTTTCACCACGATTTTGTGTTTCTCATGGTTTCTGCGAAAGCTGAGCAAGTAGGTCGTGTTCAGGACTCCGCCCATTTCGCTAATTCGGATACTAGCCATTTCTCCGCTTGGAACATTTCTCCTCACAAAATCTTCAATCGAGGTTTCATCTGAGAAAGGGACTGGACCGAGGGGTGTTGGCATAAACAAGTACTTCTTTGGATCTTCAAGCTGAAATGCCGGATTCTCGTTTCTGAGCTCTCTATTAGTTTTCATGAAGATCTCCTCTTCGCGTTGCAGAGGACTCAGCATCCGTGGAAGAACACTAAAAACATGGGAAAAGGCAGATCGTTGAATGGATCGCAGAAAGGAGGGAACTCTGATTTTCTTACTTTTAATGGTGTGTATGAATTTACGTGTAATTTTCACGTTGTCACCAGAAAAGCTGATCCATTTGTCATCTGACAACTCATTGAGAGCTTGTAAGAAGCCCTGCATCATTTGTTTGACATTTCTTTCTTTCACATCGTTTCTTAACATGTTCAAGAAGCTGAAGGTTATTAACGGAAAGAGTTTGGACCTCTGCATTATTGTTTCATGAAGGAAATATTCTGGCTTGACAATTAACTCGTGTGAGGATTCAGGAAACCCTAGGACAATGTTTTCCAAGAGTTCCCAGATTATTCTCCTCTTCAACAAGACTTCTTGATGCCAAGCATAGTCTTTGTTATACAATGGCTCGTAGGGAACTAGGACTTT
Source organism: Candidatus Bathyarchaeota archaeon (assembly GCA_050115935.1). Taxonomy (GTDB): domain Archaea; phylum Thermoproteota; class Bathyarchaeia; order Bathyarchaeales; family Bathyarchaeaceae. Next base: position 8,777 of record JASFPO010000062.1, read on the forward strand.
GTCTGCAACAAACTCGCCAAGCCATCCTTGCTTCACATCTCTTTCAAAAGCTCCAGAGTCTACGGTTAAAATCAGTGCTTCACTGTCACCTAGCGGCTTCTCATAGCTTGTTAGACCCAAGCGAAATCCGCGAAGCACCAACAAGACATCCATATTAGCAAGTCGTCTTTTGAGCTTTTGTTTAGCAAAGATGTCATGAGCTTTCTTTTCCAATCTTTATACGTTTAGTAGAAACTCTTCTTCCTTAAAAGCATCCTTCAAGAGGAGATATCAACAAAATTCTCTTGTGTTTCTACGGAAAGCTTAAATCTGAACTATATTATACCATGGAGAAAGGGGGAAAACATTGGGAGCTTCTCAAGAAGTGAAAAAGGCAACTGCTGGTTTCGTTGTCTCACTCATTGCTGGAATTCTCATCCTGATTAACGGCTTGCTGGTTGTCGCTGTATTCGCCGCATTAGGAGGCATGATGTCAATTGTCCCAGGACTTGAGGGTCTAGAAGGAATGATGACTGCTATAGGAGCCATAGGCCTAATCTTCGGCATCCTGGTTCTCATCGGCGCTATCCTGATTTACATGCCTGGCAAAGAAATCATCGGCGGAATACTAGTGCTCGTCTTCTCTATTCTCAGCATTTTCATTGGCGGCGGGTTCATCATAGGGATGATTCTAGGAATAGTCGGTGGCATATTAGGCCTCGTGAAGAAGTAATGTACTCTACTGACGCTCTCACATCCCTTTTTTCTTAGAAACTAAGGTTGTTCCTTGATCTTTCTGGCCTTCTCTTTTGCTGGCTTTCTCATGTATCAATGCAGAAAGATTTTTATTGATTGAGTTGCAAACGGTGCTGTGAGGTCTTCTCATATGAGTTTGGAATCTAACAAAACCTTGGCTGGTGTAGGAGCTATATTGGTTGCCATTCCCGTTGTTAATCTTGTTGGCATAATACTCGTGCTAATAGCCATGAAAGGATTGGCAGAATACTATAATGATAATCGTATATTTGAGAACGCGCTGTATGGATTTATCTTTGGAATAGTAGCCATCGTATCCTTCATAGTTGTGCTGTTTGCGGGAATCTTCACAAGTGTTTTTACGGGAGCTCTAACTGCTCTTGCACTGTTCATTGTGGCCGTAGTTGTGATGTTTGTGTTCTTCCTGCTTCAAGCTGTGTTCTACAGGAATTCGTTCACGATCCTTTCAGAGAAGTCTGGAGAGAAGATGTTTGACACTGCAGGATTGCTGCTGCTTATAGGTGCCATTTTGACCATAATCCTAGTAGGTGCAGTGTTGCAGTTCATTGCTTGGATACTAGCTGCGGTAGGGTTCTTCTCGATTAAAACGACGACAACACAGGTTTCTGCAGCGCCACCTTCGCCTCCACCTCCGCCTTCGCCTCCGAGCGCGCCAACTGTGGTTGTCACTGTCGAAAAGAAATATTGTCGATACTGCGGAACAGAGAACCAAAGCGATGCCGTCTTTTGCGCAAAATGTGGAAAGAAGATAGCAGAAGAGTAAAACCCAAAAACATAGTTTAGAAACGAGCTTCAGTAGTTCCCCTTGCTACTTTCCAATATCTTCGCAATGCCCTTAAAGCCTTTGCACCCTTCTCAGGAAGGTTATAAACTGGTACTCTGGTGTCTCGCAAGATTGCGTGAACAAGTTTGAAGTCTTCTCCACCCGCTGGCACATCAACTATGGACTTGTCTGGATGCTTCCTGGCTGTTTCAGCGACTGTAAGCGCATCTTCTGGTTTGAAAAAGCACGATTTGAGCATGTTTATCACCATGACCCCATCCACATTTGGGTCAGATAAGACCTTGTCTAGAACAAAGGAGTATCTTTCTGCTCGAGCATCAGCGATTAAATCTATTGGATTTATTGCCTCAACGCCGTGGTAACGTTGTTCGATCTCCTGCCGAGTTCGTTCTGACAAAATCGCGAGTTTGAGTCCCTCTTTGACTATGGCGTCTGCCGCTAGTATGGCTGGTCCTCCTACGTTACTGACCACTGCAATGTTGTCTCCGCGCAGTGGAGGCTGTTTTGATAACGCCACTGCTGCATCAAGAAGTTCTTCCATGTCGCCAACTCGGATGATGCCAGCTTTTCTTAGAGCTGCACTGAATATTGTGTCGGATCCTGCTATTGAAGCTGTATGCGAACGTGCTCTTCTGGCGGCTTCTTTGGTTGCTCCGCCTTTTAGGACTAGGATCGGTTTTGTTTTCACGATTTTGTTTGCTGTTTCGATGAATTCTCTTCCTTTTTCGATTCCTTCCATGTAGATGCATATCACTCGGGTGTTTGGATCCTCTGCAAAGTAGAGGAGTAGGTCTACGTCATCTACGTCGATCTTGTCTCCCATGAAGGCGAACTTGGCTACCCCGATTCCGTAGTGGCACGCCCAGTCGAGAAGACAGGCGCCTACTCCTCCGCTTTGCGAGATTACTGATATGTCACCTTTAGACGGCATAAAACCACGTTCAAAGATTGTGTTTAGCCCGTTGTCCGTGTTTATCACGCCCATTATGGTGTTTGGACCAAGAATTCGCATGCCATATTCTTCTTTAAGTCGAGACAATTGCTGGCGCTGGCGAGCTTTGTATCCGCCAGTCAACATCACAGCTGCTTTGACTCCGATTTTTGCACAATTTTCCGCTTGTCTCAAAGAGAGCTTTGGAGGAAGCATGACAACAGCGAGATCAGGAGTTTCTGACAGTTCTTCATACTTCTTGTTGATTCTTCCTCGTTCTATATCTACGATATATGTCTCCCCTTTGAAAAATTCGGTCATGTTGTGAGTTACGCTCTCAAACATCTGGGGCGAGGTCATTCCGACTTTTTCATGAATCATGCTTGAGCCTATGAGAACAACGCTTTCAGGTTCGAAGAGAGAGTTAACTTCTGGCATGGTTAACCCTTAATAGGGGCAAATTTACACAGGTTTGAGTCTCTGTAGCCTCATTCTGAGGGAAAAATAGATAGGAGATTCAAAGTTTTATGTCTTTGGTTAGGAATGGTCATGCGCGCGCACTTCTACCTTTTCCACAAGCAACCAGTAGACACAGCATAATCCCTTTCAAACAACATACACAATCCCACTTTACCTATGAATTGTTTGGAGCGCAGAAAGGAATCGATGTCTTGACTAGACAATTACGGAGTAGGCAAGATGAGGACAATTAATGATTTAAGGAGAAACACCCTCTTACT
>JASFPO010000063.1:0-11961 GCA_050115935.1 Candidatus Bathyarchaeota archaeon
CATCTATCTTTTCAATAAGGCTGATCTCATATTCTTCAGTTATCCACGACATTACTGTGTTCTTTAGGTCATTCTCCAATTTGCTTACAGCACCATGATAAGCTCCAGCTTCAATTTGATTGATTGATGCTTTGACTTTGTTTGTTAGGGCTTTTCTCTGTCCATTTGCTGAGTGGGTGTTTTCGAAGGCTTCATCGAGGGGCAGTGTTGAGATGTCTTCCTGAAGTTCATTTAGTTTTGAGATTATCTCTTCAGAGTCTTGGCTTGTTGCGATTGGAACACGAAAGAAAGGCAAGGCTAAGGTCAAAATTAAAACTAAAGCTATAATGCGCAAAGAAGGAATAAACTGTTTTCCCATTTCGTTCTCCTCACTCATGTAGTCTATGTTTGAAGCTGTCTGAGTATTTTTACCTTTGCTCTCCAAAATAAAGGAATAGGGTGCTGAGCTCTAGAAGGCAAATCGTTCCATAACCATCATATTTCAAACCCCGACTGTTCACGCAAGAAAGAGCGAGGCGCAAATTGTGTCAGCGTAACAGATTTTGCATAACCAAAGGAAGCAAGGAAAGGATGCTTCCAAATATGAGCATCAAGAGCCATATTACATCCGCATCCAGATTTTCACGATTCATATAGACACCCAAGCATATGCATGTTTTGAAGTGAAGATTGGAAAGGAAATGTGTTGTGAAGCAAAAATCCAGATTTAGAATATATCTGATGGAATGGAAGCTCCATCTACAGCCAGAAAAGAAAAGCAATGTATCTTCAATATCTATATTTTGAATTCATAAACCATTAATGTCAAGGCATGGCGTCTTTTAACTGGGTGAAGTTATGAGCAAAAAACCTATTCCACCTATGTCAGAAAAGATCGTGAACAGAAAAGTTATTGTTTACAAAACCCAAGTTGACTCAACAATAATGAAGTTGGCTGCAGAAAAAGCCAAGGACAGAGTCTTCCGAAGATACGGGTTCTTAAAGCCGCCGGCTAACCAAATACAACAAGTATCCTTTGAAAAAGATTATGTTCCATTCTTTGTTGTGGAAGGAAAATACACAATCGACTATTATCGGGGACGCACCTATACAATACCAATAGACAAGAACGCACAGGAGATTATCCTCCTAAACCAGACACTCAAGCCCGAACCCGTAAAGGATCTGCCTCAGAACAAAGCAGTCAAAATAGAAGGAGAAGAACGTCTACTCCATGAAAACAAAGCATATCTGGTTTTAGACGTTAATGGACGTGAAGTCTCGCCAAGGCGCGTTCACTCAGCTCCTCAAGAAGAACATCCAAAGAAAGTTATCGCGGAGTATGAAAACGCAAGAAAGATCGATTTTGCTCCCAACAAAGAGATAGAAGTCTTGAAATCAAAGATAGCCAAAAGACCACAGGAAATTAGACGCATAGTCAACGAACTGTTTGAGGTTTCTGACCGCGCAGTAATCTTTATCCCAATCTATAGAGTCACGTTTGAGGACAAAAGAAGTGGCAAACAGAAAACAGTGAGATTTGACGGTGTCACAGCACAACTAATTCAATAAGATAGATTTGCAGGCAATCGATTTAACCTAGCAACTACAAGAATGCCTCAGTGCTGGGTTTACTCATCACGCTTTCAGACATTCTACCCTATCATCGGCAAGAAATAATCGCTTTCTGAACGTATAAGCTTTCAAGGTTGTAAAACAACATTCTAAGAAAAAGAGAATTTTCTAAGCGGAGAAGGCTTACCAAAATTCTGAACTTATGCTGTTGACTTATTCAAGCTCTCCATCACACACAATTTTGATGACTGTGCTGTCGAGGAGTACAACTCTGACGTTCAAATCAAGATATTCCAAAAGCTCTTCAAACTGCTCTTTCTCGAAATCTTCTGGCAGATCGTAATCTTCTTTGAACAATTCATCGTCTTCGCTTTCAGTCTCTATTGTTATCTCGTTTGCATTCTTGTTGATTCCAATTAGCCTACCAGAGACTACACGCGCCGTTTCCCAAAATTGCTCCTTCTCTTTGTCCCGACCTTCCATCCTGTTTCACCTTTACTTGATGTCTATTAAGAGATACAAAGCTAACACCATCTTCTGGTTCTGAACCTCATGTTGCAGATTTTATCTTTTCAGAATATGTCTTGTGAATGTACAATAATGTCTTATGAATGTACAATAATGATCGTGCATAAAATCTCGAATGATTTTCATGAGCCCATTGAAGTTCCTTGCGAAACGAAAAGCACTCACTTATAAATACACAAACACAATTCTAATCTCCAAGTTTCACTCATTGCATCCAAGGAGAAAGAGCTATGACGAAAGCGAAAGCTGGAACCTATTTTTGGCAAGGAAACGAGGCTTGTGCTGAAGGAGCAATCGCTGCTGGATGTCGCTTCTTTGCGGGCTATCCTATTACGCCGGCAACTGAAATCTTTGAGCATATTGCTTTGAAGTTTCCTCAGAATGGTGGAATTGCTGTTCAAATGGAAGATGAAATGGCTGCTTTAGGTGCGGTTGTCGGCGCGAGCTGGACCGGAGCTAAAGCGATGACTGCTACGTCTGGTCCAGGTTTCAGCCTCATGCAAGAGCTGTTAGGCTATGCGTTTATGACTGAAACTCCATGTGTTGTTGTGGACGTTCAACGGGCGGGTCCAAGTACTGGGCAAGCAACTAAATGTGGTCAGGGCGACGTTATGCAAGCCCGTTGGGGCACCCATGGTGACTATGCTTCTGTTGTTCTAGCACCCAACTCTGTGCAGGAAATGTTTGAATCGACAATTCAGGCGTTTAATTTGGCTGAAACCTATCGAACACCAGTTGTGCTCTTGGCTGATGAAATTGTGGCACACATGAGAGAAAGAATAGTTGTTTCGCCTTTGGACCAGCTAGCCATAGCTGAAAGGAAAAAGCCGAATTCAACAGAAACGCGATTTTTCGGTTTGAAGGAAGTGGCGCCTATGCCTTCGGTTGGTGAAAGCTTCAATGTGGCGGTTACTGGCTCTACTCACGATGAGCATGGAACGCGCTTCACCGCTGACCCTTTGGTGCACAGACAGTTGGTCGGAAATCTTGTCGAAAAGATTCGAAGCAACGCGAACAAGATAGCTGATTTTGAGAGCTACAACACCAACGATTGCGAAGTTGGAATAGTTTCCTTCGGATGTACTTCGAGAGCAATGTATGAAGCGGTGGAATTGGCGGAGGAAAAAGGAATCGAGGTTGGGTTTGTTAGGTTGAAGACTGTTTGGCCGTTTCCAGAAGAGATCGTGCGTTCATTGGCTCATGAAGCTGATGTTGTAATTGTCCCCGAGATGAATCTGGGAGAAATACTTTTCGAAGTGGACCGAGTTGTTCAAGACTCAGCTGAAGTTGTTCCACTCAACAAGATTGGCGGAGGAGAAATAATAACACCCGAAGAATTGTTGGCTCAGATTGTAGGGAGTGTGAAAGCAAGCTGACTAAACCATTCACTATTCGAAAATACTTGAGGGATCTGACCCTTCCATTTTGTGCGGGATGTGGCTGCTTCACTGTTATGAACTGTTTTCTGAGAGCTGTCCATGAACTGGATCACGAAGATCTAACCAAATTCGTTTTCTGCAGCGGAATAGGCTGTGCATCTTGGATTCCTTCGCCTTATTTTGAAGCAGATTCCATTCACACACCTCACGGTAGAAGCATACCGGTGTCCATGGGAGTCAAACTCATGCGTCCCAACCTCAACATTGTTGTTTTCGGCGGCGACGGCGACCTAACGAGCATCGGACTCAGCCATCTTGTTCATGCAGCCCGAAGGAACGTGGATATTACAGTTATTATGGTGAACAACATGATTTACGGAATGACAGGTGGACAAGTCGCACCGACAACACCGCTTGGAGTTAGAACCACGACCACACCATACGGTAGTTTCGACCCGCCAATAGATGCAACTCGCCTAATTGTCACTGCAGGAGCCAACTATGCAGCTCGCTGGACAACCACGCACTCTGAACAGCTGAAAGAAGCCGTGAAAACAGCAGTTACAACAAAAGGTTTTGCTTTCATTGAAGCTGTAAGTCCATGTCCAACAGCTTTCGGAAGAAAAATTGGACTGAAAGACGCTGCCAAAATGCTTCGATGGTTCAAAGAGAGATCACTACCATTAGAGCAAGCGGACAAAATGACAAGTGAGGAGCTTGCCGAAAGAATCGTGGTTGGAGAATTTGTGCGCAGGAGGAGACCCATCTTCAGAGAATATCTTTACAAAGCCATAGAGGAGGCTGGGAAATCTGCCAAATCGAATTGAGATTAGAATCGCTGGACTTGGCGGTCAAGGAGTAGTTTTGGCTGGACAAATTTTAGGAAGAGCGGCAGTCTACGATGGAAAATATGCAGTTCAAACTCAGAGTTATGGAGCGGAAGCCAGAGGAAGCGCCGCGAAAAGTGAGGTCATTGTATCAGATGAATCGATAATGTTTCCGAAGGTCAAGAGATGCGACATCTTGGTTGCGATGAGTCAAACCGCACTGAGCAAAAACTCAACCGACCTAAAAGCGGACGGCGTTCTTTTAATTGATAAAGACATGGTCAAAGAAGTCTCAGAACTGAATGCCAAGATCTTCTGCGTTCCAGCCACAAGCACAGCCGAAGCCGAGTTCAAGCGGAGAATCTTTGCCAATGTCGTCATGTTGGGCGCTCTGACTGAAGTCACCAAAATCGTTAGCCGAAAAGCCATGGAAAATGCAATCAGAGACAGCATTTCAGAAGAAACGCTTGAGGAAAACCTTCGCGGATTCCAGCTGGGTCTTCAACTCGTAGAGAGTTGACGAACAACAGAGTTAGCTAGACACCATAATCACATGTGTGCATGCGAGAACGTTAATATGCAGTTGACACGACATGATGATAAGAGAGGTTGTGAATAAATGAAAGTCTCAGCACCACCTCCGTCTGGCACTGCATTGCATCCTTCTCCAGTTGTGCTTGTGACCTGTATTGACTCTAAAGGAAAACCTAACATCATCACTCTAGCTTGGGCTGGAACAGCATGTTCTGATCCACCTGTGTTGAGTTTGGGCATTCGACCTGAACGTTACTCTTTCAGATTGATAGAGGACAGCCATGAGTTTGCTGTGAATGTTCCAACAGTTGACATTTTGAAGGAGGTAGATTTCTGTGGGATCGTTTCTGGAAGAGACGTGGATAAATTCTCTGAAACAGGTCTTACACCGGAACCTGCAGTAAAGATCAAACCGCCGATTATTCGAGAGTGCCCTTTGAACTTCGAATGCATTCTCAAGAAAAAAGTCCCATTAGGGTCTCATCATCTATTTCTAGGAGAAATTGTGTATGTTCATACAGACAAGAAAGTTTTGAAAGAAAAAGGAGCAGTGGACTTTGATAAAATGTCCTTGTTTGTCTATAATTCTGGCGGATACTGGAGTCTTGATCAGAGAATAGGTGCATATGGATTCTCAAAAACATAGACTATTTCTGCGCGGGTAACTGAGTTGTCTTCTTCTTTCTTTTTGATAGAAACTTGAAATAAACAGTCAGGGCTGATGCGACAAGCATCGTATATATCGCAAAATCTACAATGAATCTATTCCGCAGAAAGTGGTAAATCCAAGGCGGTGGCGGAGGGGGACTGAATAATGTTTTTCTACCAGCTTTTAACCAAGAGAAAGGGAAGCCGAAGTAAATGGCTTCACTGTCTGTCAAAGGCAGGTTCACAATGTAGAGCCCAGAAATGAGTGTGAGGAGAAATCCACCAATCACAGATGTAACTGCCAAAATCGCCAGCCGTTTCCGATTATACACCACTGCTCTCCCGAATCAATGGAATAATTTGGACACTTATAGTTCTACTGTTCAGAACAGTCGCCCACGCACATTTATTGATGCATATTACTGAAGCGTGCGCTTAAATCTCATACTGCATAACAAGATAACGATGCTTATTACAAAGTTTGACCCTTGGAAATCTGAGCTCTGCACTTGCTTGGATAAGCTAACTTTCAATCCTTACACTGGTTGCGATCATGGGTGCATCTACTGCTATGCTTCAAGTTATATTCCGAGATTTTTTGAATGCAGAGCTAAGAAGGATTTGATTAAGAGATTTGAAAAAGAGTCGCGCAAACTTAAAGGCGAAATACTTTCAATCTCGAACTCTTCTGATCCCTATCCGACTATCGAGAGCGAACTAGGCTCAACCCGAAGATGCTTAGAAATATTGTCAAAGCGAGATTGCAAAGTTCAGATAATCACGAAATCAGATTTAGTGATAAGAGACATAGACATCCTGAGAAGAACAACTTCAATGATAGCAATTAGCCTCACAACCGAAGACGATAATCTCTCTAAACAACTTGAACCAAACGCTCCTCTATCCTCAGCAAGAGTAAAGGCAGTTGAAGTGCTGGCGCAAAAAGGAATTCCTGTTTCCGTGAGAATCGATCCCATAATACCGTTTCTGAATGACGACTCAGACGAGCTAGTTGAAACGCTTGCTTCTTCAGGTGCTAAACATATCACAAGTTCAACCTACAAAGTCAAAACAGATAATTGGAAGAGATTCAGAGCAACCTTCCCAGAAATCGCAGAAAGATTAGAGCCACTATACTTCGAAAGAGGAGAGAGAATAAGCGGTTATCGCTATTTGCCAAGACAGATGAGACTAAGCCTAATGAAGAGTGTGAAGGAATTAACCGAGCAAAATGGGATGAAATTCGGAACATGCAGAGAAGGCTTAAGTCAGCTCAATTCCGCTACTTGTGACGGATCATGGTTTTTTGCAGAAACTTGTTAGAAACACATTTGCTTGAGAGCCAAAGTCAAGCTTGGTCGATGAACTTGTTGGGTCTTGGTATGTCCTTAGATAATCCGCGTCTCTCCCGTATTTGCGCTATGACCGTTTGTGTGATGCTTTCAGGAGCTTTTTCCCAATGGTGGAATTGAGTTTGCCAGAAGGCGTGACCTGAGGTCGCTGACCTAAGTTCGGCCGCTAGACCGAAGGTTTCAGCAACTGGAATATAGCCGTTTATCATGGTTAAGGGTCCTTTCTGTTGCGAAGAGAGTATTCTTCCTCTTTTTCGCGTGATCATGCTGCTTACGTCTCCAACCCATTGGCCTGGAACTGTTACACCGATCTTGTAGATGGGCTCCAGAATAACAGGATCAGCTGTCAGAAACGAACCGTACAGACCGCGACGGGTTGCAGGCATGATCTGAGCTGGTCCACGATGCACAGGGTCTTCGTGTAGTGAAGCGTCCAAAAGTCTGACTTTAATACCTCGCATCGGTTCTTCTGCCAAAGGCCCGCTCTCTGCCCCCCATCTGAATCCGGAGATGACCATGTCCTTTACTTCGCGCATATATTGGACACCTTTGGTGGCGTCAATGAGAATGTTTCTGTGATCTTCTAGTGCCAAAACCTTTCTCGCTTCATCAGCTGGCCATCCGGCATCTTTGTGCAGTATGGCACCCATCTGCTTGCGGTTCATTATCTCTGAGATGTCGCCGTTCTCGATCATTTCCATGACTTTGTCTTCGAGTGGACTCACCTGTATCCAGAACTTGTTGTGTTTGTTTGGGCTCTTAGCCATAGCCAATATACCTTGTCCAGAAATGCTTTCTCTGTAGACAACGATAGGCTTTGACGTAATAATCTCGAGGGTCCCTTTTGTGAAGTCTTTGAGGAACTTGCATGCGATTTCCAGATGAAGCTCACCCATGCCAGCAAGAAGGTACTCACCTGTTTCCTTGTTGATTGTGGTCACGAGGTTTGGGTCTTCAATGGCTAAGCGATGCATGGCGTCTACTAAACGTGGCAGGTTTTTGGGATGTTTAGGTTCAATTGCAATTGTTACAACTGGCTCGGAGACATATTTTATGCGTTCAAAAGGCATCATTGTGTCTCTGTGAGCCAAATCAATCAGAGTTTCTCCAGCTCTGGCAAGGTCAAGTCCCAGCAACGCAGATATATTTCCTGCGCCGATGCGGCTGACTACTTCTCTGAATGCCCCCATATACATGGAAACCTGCTGGATTCTGTAGTCTTTTTTGGCACCTAGAAGATAGATTTGCTTGCCTTCTTCAACTGCTCCAGAAAACAGTCGTCCTGTGGCAACTAGTCCAGCGTGAGGGTCTAGTTGTGCCAGTGTTATACACATAACGGTTGGTCCATCGTCACGGCAATGCAGCATGGCTTGCCCTATTTCAGAGTTTATGTCACCCTTCCAGACTTTGGGAACCCGGTATTTCTGGGCTTCAATCGGGTTTGGATGATGCTTCACAACCATGTTTAGTATGGCGTTGTGAAGCTGAAGCTCCTTTGGAAGTTCTTGCCACTGTTCCTTTTTGTAGGCTTCCACGATGTCGCTGAATTTCATTCCTTTTTCTTGGGCCATGTCGAGAGTGAAGCCCCATTTGTGTAGGGCTGAGCCAAAGGCAACGGTTCCTTTTGCCGCGTCAACCTTCCATTTAGCCTTGAATCCAGGTTCACCATATATCTCGATAAGATTGTTGAAGTCACGGATAATGCGGAGAAGCTTCTTTTCAACTTCATCTGGATTGAGCTTGAGTTCTCTTATGAGACGGTCAACCTTGTTAATGAACAGCACAGGCTTAACTCGCTCCGCTAAGGCTTGTCGAGTCACAGTTTCTGTTTGAACCATAACCTCTTCCACGGCGTCAACCACCACAACAACGCCGTCGATGGCTCTCAAAGCCCGTGTCACTTTGCCTGTAAAATCCACATGTCCTGGCGTGTCGATTAGGTTGATAACGTATGGTTTGCCTCCCATTTCGTGAAGTAAGGATATGTTTGCTGTTTTTATTGTGATGCCTCTCTTTTGCTCTTCTTCCAAGTAGTCGAGGGCTCTTGCCTCGCCGGCTATCTTGGGCGATAGCAATCCTGCTTCAGCTAGGAGAGAGTCAGTCATTGTGGTTTTGCCGTGGTCGATGTGTGCAATTATTCCGATGTCGCGAATATCCTCTTTTCTACTCATAAGCTTGAGAATGTCGCTTGTCTGTCGAAACTTTGGCATGGTGGAGATATCCCCCGCAAATTCCCTCTTTTTATGTTGATTTTCTACAACCTATCTTATATGCTTAGCAATAAGGGTTTCTTTTTTCAATGTCTGTAAGCTTTCTTTCATTTTGAAAAGAGTTATGAATCCAGAATTCATCTCCGCGCGCGTGTGAGAGATAGGTAGAAAATCGTTTAAGAAAGAATTTTCAATTGTTTAAGAGGTTGTATTCATGGGTAAGTGTGAACTCTGTGGGAAAGAAGCTGACTTACCCTTTCAATGTAGCTTTTGCCAGAAATCTTTCTGCATTGAACACAGACTTCCAGAGAACCATCAATGCCCAAAGGCTCCCCAAAGAACCCCACTTGGTCCTTGGAAAGCCAAACAAGTTCCAGAAACCAAGATTGAGGTCCCGATTCTTAGTCTAGAAGGGAAAAAAGGAACAGAAAGGCCACACAAAAACATCGGAATGTCAAGAGAACATTAGGAATAATCGGATTTGTAGTGATAGGCTTGCTGATTCTCTACGGATTCACAGTTTTTGTTTTGCCCAATCTATCATTTGAACTGGGTCAAGAAGCCTCACTTGACATTCGAGAAGAAATCTCGAAACTGCGTACAAATTATGATGAGCTCTACTCCACGTCGGAATATAATTGGAAAGTCTGGTCTAAACAATTTGAAGGAGCTGGAGGCATTCTAATAGAAATGGAGAGTTGGGATGAATTCAAAGAAGGTCTAAGACAAAATGTGCATGTTTCGCTTCTTATGCTTGATGAAGAGAACAATGTAATATGGTATAGGCCATCAAGTACAGTTGTAGTCTACCTCAATTACTGAGCTTGACCGCGCTCGAGACGATTTTCTAGAGGAAACTTCTATTTCACCAAACTCTCTATACTCTATCAGATGTCGTTGATTCCTCAAACTCAAGAATGTCAGAAAGCCCAGTCTCATTATATTAAAGTGCCTCACCAAACCTTGCGGATTGTGTGGCAGCCGAATCATCGGTGCAAGCTGGCACTGTCCCCACTGCAACCTCTGCATCTGCTTTCTCTGCGGAATCAACCTAGAAGAGCATCTGACTTGCCGAAAATGCAAAAGAAAGCTTGTGTAAGAGGTTGTGGGGACAAATTCGCGTAAAATGGGCTATTGACGTGCTTTGATGCATGCATCGTTTAGAACGTGAAGATGTGCTTTGATCTCCTCTTTGGTGTATCGATTCCATGCAAGATAGTCGGCGAGAACTGCAGGTAGCGTTGCGTTTTGACGAGCAAGATAGGCTAAGAACTCGAATGTTTCATCTGGTATTTCCAAGACCTTCACGGATTCCCACCAAGATAAGTATCATATCTTAATATAAAATACATTATTTCCAAGACTGATATGTGAAGACTTCGGATTCCAACACAATAATAATAGAGCGTCTTTCTGTATGCTCTTTCTAGAAACCCGTTTCTCAAGTGTTATATGTTTTGTTAGGAAACTTGGTTGTTCCAAAGAGGTTAACAAGGGAGGGAAAGATGACTGTGATGAACCATTCAAGTAAGAAATTTCCCACTAGAGTTCTGCTTGTAGACAATGATGCTGGGTTTCTGAAAGCTGCAAAGTCGTGCTTGAAGATGTATGGAGCATTCTTGATTGATATTGCCTTGTCAGCTGAGGAAGCAACCAAAAAGATGGAGGAGAAGACTTTTGACGTAGTCATCTGTGACTACTTGATGCCAGAAAAGAACGGACTAGAATTCTTGAAGGATCTTCGAGCTGAAGGGAACAATGTTCCTTTCATCATTTTTAGTGTAGTGGGTAAGGAAGAAATAGGCCTCGAAGCTTTGTCACTTCTTGACTCAGACAGATATTTCAGCAAGAATGGTGACCCAGAGACCGTTTTCAGTGAACTAACTCAGAAGGTTCAGCATATTCTACAGGATAGAGAAGCCAAAGAGCATTCAGCTAAGGGATCAAGACTCTGAGGCAAGTAGTTAATTTCGTCGTTGAGACCTTTCAAGAAGGACACATGCGCGTCGCGCAAACCTCAGTTGTGCAAGCACATGCACACGTCTAACCGCTAGATCTGCAATTCTTTGAGATAATCTCCCAAGTACTTGAAGGTTAGTTCTCTGGCAGGTTTGTCTTTCAAGCTGACTAGGAAAGTATCGAAGCGATCCATATATTCGCCCAAAAGTCCCCGAAATTCCCTCTCAAACTGCACATAGTCAGCATAGTCTCTGTGAACTGAGATAATCACACCAGTCATGCCAAGACCGCGCCCTCCGCAAGCGAATATTATGTTTGGGTAACGTGAAATGCACTGCTCACGCAGTTGCTGTATAAACTCTTTGACCTTGTTCATAGGCTCAGTGGATTTCTCACTTCTCAAACGGGTGAATGTGAAAGCCATTATCTCTATACCAAGTTTTTCCAGGTTTAGGATTGCACCGTATTCAAGTAGTCCAGACTTTTCCAATCTTGCTCTGGTTCTGGAGATGGTTGCTTGAGAAACTCCTAGAATCTTGCTTAAGCGTCTGTCAGAATTCCTTGGGTTTTTAGTTAGCTCAAAGAGAAGCTCGTATTCGATTTTCCTCAGTTTCTGCATATTCTTACCTCTTGGGGCATGTCATCTTTTATATTCTTCTAGCGTTGCTCGCCAACATCATGGAAGTTTTAGTTCCCTTATGGCTAGGTTTCCCAGCTGCTATCCAGTTGGCAAAACAGTTTATGGCCAGCTGTGTGGTATACGATGACTATGCCTTTTAGAGCAAAAAAGGTAGGTCTCTAGACGCAAAAACATAGAGTGATACAAGAAGGCTATTTCTCTTTCAAATCCGCAAGCACCTCAAACAAGGCTACACGATCTTCAATGCTCATTTGCACTCCTGGACCACCGTTCTTAGCTTTCTCAGCAAGCACGGTTAGGCTGGTGATTTGCTTGGCTACGTCGTTGCCG
>JASFPO010000064.1:0-11939 GCA_050115935.1 Candidatus Bathyarchaeota archaeon
TAGGACCAAAATCTGCTAGATACGTTCTTTTCTACGTTAAACATCCTCTCAGAGAAATCAGGGGAATAGGAGAATTCATAGAACGGGAAACTGGAGAGATTGATAAACTTTGGAACAAATACGGTCACGAAACAGTGTTTAAATCCTACGAGGAATGCTTGGAGTTTCTGCAAGGAAAAACTAAGACAACGTTCATCAGAATCAGAAATGTCCGTGAGCTTTCAGCGCCGATTTCTTTTAAGAAGATCTCAAACATGCTTAATGTCAGAAGAATGCCTAGAGGTGGCAGATACCTCAACAAGGAAGACTTTGAAAGAATAGTCGGGTCTCTTTGAGCACATCGGTCAACGTATGCTGTGTTGCACTAGAAGTCTATGAATAGTAGTAGTCGGTTGGCCATTCCCCCAATTATCAAAGAGCCGCTAGGAATGTTTCTTCACCGATTCAGACGTAGATATCACGGTGACAGAATATTTGTTTCTCTGTTTGGCGAGCGGAAGGTTGCAGCATCTGAATGAATCTTGTTATGAGAAATTCCCGTGACCTTTTATCTGCAGAGGGCTACAATCCGAATGTACTTGTTAATATGAGCATTAGGGTGAACCCCAGTATAAGTCCGATGGCAACCTCATGCTTGTGTCCATGGGCATGCGCAGTGGGAAGCAACTCATCAGCGGTCACATAAGTCATGACTCCACCAGCGATTGATAACATAAGGGCTAGAATGACTGGAGAGGGTGATATCAACATTAAAGAGCCCATTGCCGCGCCTAAAGGCTCCACTAATCCAGACAGAAGCGTAATTACAAAGACTTTTCTCCTTCGCATGCCGGCAGCGAGAAGTGGCGCAGCAGCTGCGACGCCCTCTGGTATGTTATGAAAGGCTATTGCCAATGCGACGAGAATTCCAAGCTTCGGTAAGTATGCGTAACCCGCAACCACCGCTAGTCCCTCAGGTACGTTGTGCAAGGTTATGCCGATTGCAACAAGGACACCCGTCCTAACTAGTTTCTCGTTTGCAGGTCCGTACTCCTCAGATGAGAATATATGTGGTAGCTTTGCATCCAAGACCATAATCGATACGGCTCCGATTACGAAACCTGCAACCACTATATAGTATCCTGCATTCATAGCCAGTGCTTTATCGATGAGGTTTAGAAATGCTACCGTAAGCATAACTCCAGATGCGACGCCCATGGAGAAGTTTAGGGATCTCTCTCCTAGTTTTCCAGTTATGAGGATGACAAGACAGCCGATACTTGTGCTTAGCCCGGCCAAAAGGCTCAAAAGCCAGGCAATAATGATTGAGTCCAAGCCAGTCATCCCATTACGCATGCAACATCCTTACTTATATCCTATTCAGATTTACGCGCGTGTTTTCGAGAAGAGGTGACATTGAGGTGAAGCTTGTAAACTTATCTCTGAAGACGAATTCGAAGA
Organism: Candidatus Bathyarchaeota archaeon; assembly: GCA_050115935.1. Classification (GTDB taxonomy): domain Archaea; phylum Thermoproteota; class Bathyarchaeia; order Bathyarchaeales; family Bathyarchaeaceae. Next base: position 1,441 of record JASFPO010000064.1, read on the forward strand.
CACAACTGCCAATTTTGTTACGCCGAGAAGCATTTGAAAGAAACGTTGAAGCGTTCGATACACAATAAATGCTAAATAACCCCTTGCTTCACTATCACCCCGTGTGCGTGTGCAAGGCAATATGTCAATGCACAATCATATCATGCTTGCCTTGAATTAGGAGATGGGTGGTCGCTTGATCGGGTTCCCCAAAACCTCTCAAATGCTGTCTTGCCAAATCTTATCGAAAGAGTCGCTTGATGCAATCCATTACGCCACACTTGAAGTTCTGGAAAAGACTGGAGTAATAGTTGAAAGCGACAAAGCCTTGAGAATACTGGAGGAAGCAGGCTGCACAGTAGACTACAAGAAGCACATCGCTTTGATTCCACCATATGTTGTGGAAGAAGCGTTGAAGAAGAAACCTAAGAAGAACGTCACCATTCACGCGAGGAATAGAAAGAATGATTTCAAGCAAGATGGCAGAAACATAGCCTTTTGCACAGATGGCTGTGGATCGTACACATTAAACCCCAAAACTGGAACAAGAAGAGCTTCAACCAAGAAGGATGTTTCAACGGGCGCCAGAATTGCCGACTGCCTTGACGTGTTCGGCGAGTACTGGCCAATTGTTACGGCGCAAGATGTACCGGCGCATGTTAGGGTTTTGCATGATCTTGACGCAGCGTTGAATAATACAGAAAAGCACGTTGAATTTGAAACAACAATGACTCCTGAAGAGGCAAGATTCCAAATTGAGATAGCTGCTAGTGTGGTTGGGGGCAAGGAGGAATTGAGGAAGCGTCCAATAATCTCTTCCTGCCACTGTACTATTGCTCCACTTAGGCATGCCAAGGGGCCCACAGAGGCGGCTATCGAGTTCGCAAAGGCTGGAGTTCCCGTGTACTTTCTGCCAATGCCTCAGGCTGGGGCAACAGCTCCTGTAACACTCGCAGGATCAACAGTTATTGCAAATGCCGAATCCCTAAGCGGTTTAGTGATAATTCAGATGGTGGCTCCGGGAGCCCAGATGACATACAGCTCAGAAGCTTCAAACTTTGACATGAAAGCTCTACGGTGGTGTGCAGGAAGCCCTGAGTGCGGACTCCTAACTGCAGTCTCCTGTGAGCTTGCTAAATACTATGAAATGCCTTCAAGCGCGGCTGGCTTCACCACTGATGCGAAGGTGCCAGGCGCACAAGCATGTTACGAAAAAACTGTTACCGGCACGCTTCCAGTTTTCGTTGGATACGATATAGTGGGTGGTCTTGGACTGCTAGATGCATGTACAGTCTTTGCCCCAGAACAGCTGATAATTGATGCTGAGATTGCCAAAATGCTCTTACGGCTCGCTCGAGGATTCGAGGTAAACGATGAAACGCTAGCTCTCGATCTAATTCATAAGGTGGGTTCAGGTGGTCACTATTTGGCTGAAAAGCACACGCTAGAGTATTTGGAAAAAGAGCATTTTATGTCTGAGATAAGTGATAGAGATCCCTATGAAGCTTGGAAGAAGGCAGGATCAAAGACCGTGGTAAAAGCCGCAGGAGAGAAAGCCAAAAAAATACTGGAAGAACACATGCCAACACCTCTTGAGAAGGACGTTCAAAAAGAAATCGAAGAAATAATCAAAAGAGCAGAGAAAGAGCTGGCTAGATAACACGTGCGCGCCGATAATCGCTGGGAGATTTGGAACGAAGATGGAAAAGAGGAAGGTCAAGTTAAAGGACGGAAGGGAAGTAATACTACGGCTAATGGCAATTGATGACAAAGAGAGACTCCTAGAAATGTTCTCTTCCATGTCAAAGGAGGCCTTAAGATGGAGCATGGCCCCCTACACAAGAGAAGTCATCGAGAGATGGGTGAAGAATATACAAAACCTCATTCCTCTAGTAGCAGAACACGACAACCTCATGATAGGCTACGCTGGAATCATGAAGCTTCCACATCCAAGGCTGAAAGGAAATGGCGACTTGGCCATGTATATCCATCAGGACTTTCAAGGCGTCGGACTGGGAACGATCATGACCGAGTTGCTCGTCAATCTCGCAAAAGAGCATGGAATGCACAGAGTGGGATTATACGTGATCGCAGACAACAAGATTGCGATTCACCTTTACAAGAAACTCGGATTTGAAGTCGAAGGGAATATGAAAGATTCTTTTTTCGGAGAAGATGGGAAATACCATGACGTGCTTATCATGGGTAGGATTCTGAACGAGAGTTAGTTTGCCTCAGCAAGAACGGATACCCGCGATTTGGAAGAGATTCTATCTCGATGTCGCGAAAACTTGTACAACACGTTTGGAAACACAAGAACCCAGCCCGCAATTATGAAGCTTTCATCTTCTGTGCGTGCAATTGATCAATCTGATTTAAATGGAAGTTACTGTTACAATTGACGTTGGAGAGCGTCACCTTTGAAGCTGATTTATGTGGTTATCGATGGTCTGGGTGACTTGCCAATTGAAGAATTAGGAAATCAGACACCGCTTGAAGCTGCCGATACTCCTAACATGGATTTTCTTGCCAAGACCGGAAAGACTGGGCTCATGTATGCAGTTGGGAAGAGTATAGCTCCTGAAAGCGATGTTGCAGTTGTCTCAATCTTGGGCTATGATCCTTTCAAATACGAAGTTAGTAGAGGGGTCTTGGAAGCCTTTGGTGCAGATCTGCATATGAAAGACGGAGACTTGGCTTTAAGATGCAACTTTGCCACCTTAGGTGCCGGAAACAAGATCCGAGATAGAAGAGTTGGAAGAAGCCTAACTACCGAAGAAGCCACACAATTGGCTAGAGCGATAAACGAGCAGATACAATTGGAATCCTATCCTGCCAGTTTCCAATTCAAGAACACCTTAAGCCACAGAGGAGCCCTAGTCATAAGAAGCAAAGGAAAAAAACTTTCAGGCAACATCACCAACACAGACCCAGCATACATCAGGATCAAAGGCATAGGCGTAGCAGAACCTGAAGCCGAAATGATTCTCAAGAAGTGCAAACCTTTAGACAAAACCGAAGAAGCAAAAATCTCAGCAAACCTCGTTAATGAGTTCACTCAGAAAAACATCGCAATTCTGAAGGATCATGGATTAAACAAGAAACGCCTCAAAGAAGGAAAACCAGAAGCAAACGCTATCCTCGTCAGGGACGCTGGGAGCCACCTGCCGAATTTCCCTCACCTCAACCAGCAATATGGCTTCAGCTTCGTTTGCCTAGCTGATATGCCTGTTGAAAAAGGAATATCCAAGCTAGCAGGCATGCACATGGTAGACCTTCCGCCTCCTTCCAGAAACCTTGAAGAGGACTGCAAACTGAGAGTGAAAAAACTACTGAACGCTCTGCCGTTCTACGACTGTTTCTACATACACATCAAGGGGCCAGATGAACCAGGCCACGACGGAAACTTCGACCTCAAAGCCCAACTCATCACTACTATTGACAAGCACTTCATCGGGAACATGCTAGAGGAAATGAATCTGGAGGACCATATCATCTGCATCACTGCTGACCACTCTACACCATGCAAACTAAAAGCCCACAGCGACGATCCTGTGCCTCTCCTCATATCAGGCAACAAAATCCAAGCGGACAAGATTCAGGAGTTCTCAGAGAAGAGATGCAAAAGAGGAGAACTGGGCACTCTACTTCAAGGAACCTTGCTCATGCCAAGACTAATCGCGAACTTGAAAGCAGCACGTAGATAATATCTGGGGGATATGGAAGAAGTGACAAGTCGAATAGCTCTCAATGAAGTTGACGATCTAGAAATAATAAGCCTTGTAGACAACACTGTAGACCTACTGTCAACAACCAAAAGGAAAGTGGTTCATCCAATTCGAGAATGGATAAAAAGTCGTATGAGTGAAAAATGGATAAAGAAGCATTTTCGGCTTCCCTTTGCTGAGCACGGTTTTTCTATGTTGATCAGAGTTTTTTCTGGTCAGACTCTCCACGCCATACTGTTTGACACTGGGATCAGTCAAGAAGGAGTTGCAACCAATGCAAAGAGAATGGGATTGAATCTTAAGGAGGCCGAGTGCATTGTCCTTTCTCATGGACATTTTGATCATTTTGGCGGATTGATCAAGGTTCTCAGAGTCATGAACAAAAAAGATCTGCCCATCATTGCCCATGAGGACATGTTCAAAATTCGAGGTTCAGTTACTTCCGATGGAACGGTGAGAAAATATCGAAAAATTCCAACAGAAAAGCAAGTAGTGCCTGCGGAATATGTGACAACAAAGCAACCTTACCTTTTAGCTGATGATAATGTTCTTGTTAGCGGAGAAATTCCTCGGAAAACCGATTTCGAAAAAGGGCTTCCAAGACAACGTGTTTTCTCAGATGGAAAGTGGCAACCAGACCCGTGGGTCTTGGATGATAGAGCAATCATAGTGAATGTCAAGCGCAAAGGTTTGGTGGTAATATCGGGCTGTGCTCATGCTGGCATCGTCAACACAGTGCTTTATGCGCAACAGATTACTGGAGTTGCCAAGGTTCATGCTATAATGGGTGGTTTTCACTTGGCGGGGAAAGAGTGTGAGCCAAGGATTGATCGAACAGTGAGGATGCTGAGAAAGCTGAATCCTGAAACCATTGTGCCGTCGCACTGCACTGGCTGGAGAGGAACCTATGCGATTTTTGAGGCGTTACCTAAGGCTTTTGTCTGGAATAGTGTTGGAAACCTATATCGCTTTTGATCGAACATGATGGACTTCATAGGTGTCTATTATCTTTTGAGAGCACACACTTGAGTCTTGAAAGTACACGCGCCTAAAATGACGTGTATGACGTAAGGCTTAAGTATGACATACGTCATAGATTATCACTCAAACCTCAAAGCAGTTTGAAACGCTAGAACTGGGGAGGCTCAGAGACTACATAGAGCGGTTCTTTTCACCCTCATCTTCTTCAATTCCTTGACAGTAGAAAAGACGAAAATGGCGGCGACCCACTATCCATCTTGTTCTCCTTTCAAAAACAGCATTAGTATTAGGGTCAAGCTGGTTAGGCCCAGGGAAAAATAGAAGGGTACATGTCTTCCAAACGCATCCCACAGCAGTCCAGCGATGAGTGAGGCAGGCAAGGCACAGAGTCCAACGATCATCTGAAACGCACCCAAGAGGCTAGCTCTGTGTTCTACTGGCGCCAGCTCTGAAACAAACGTCTTTTGAACAGGTTCAATTGCTCCTCTATGTAAACCATACAAAACGAACAAAAGGATGATTCCTAGATAATTCTCAGTATAGATGAAGCCAACACACATCAGCCCCCAAAGCAAGTAAGCTAGAATCAACACAGATCTCCTACCTACTCTGTCTGCAAGTCTTCCAAAAGGCAAAGCCGTTAGAGAAGCCACAATTGTAAAAACCAAGTACAGAATAGGGACAAAGCTCTCAGCAAAACCAGATTTCTTTGCATATACCAAGAGAAAGGAGTAACTGAATGCACCTAAGGCAAAAATGGCGCTCAACAGGAGAAACAGTTTGTAGTTGAAAGCTAGATCCTTCAGGGATAGACCCTTGTAAATCTCTTTTGTTTTTCTATCTCTTACGAATAAGAGAATTAATAACACACCGATTAACGATGGAAAGGAAGCTAGTAAGAAAAGATTTGTGTAGCTCCATTGCAGATAGCTAAACAGAAGTATACTGGTGAGAATGCCGCAGACAGCTCCCAGATTGTCCATAGTTCTCAGCAGACCGAAGTTTCTACCTCTGTTCTCGTTGGTTGACAGATCAGCTACGATAGCGTCTCTTGGCGCCCCTCGCATCTTTCCAACTCTGTCCAAAACCTTGAATGGAATTAAGTATTGCCACATCCTAGAAAAGGCATAGCCTAGCCTTGACGTAGCACCAAAGAAGTAGCCCGTCCAGATGAAAATCTTCCTTTTCCTTAGTCGATCTGAAACGTAGCCGGAACCTGCTTGAGAAATCGAGACAATGGTTTCTCCTAGGCCGTCAATGAGACCGAGGACAGCCATGTTTACTCCTGCCAATGAAGTTACAAAGATCGGCCAAAGTGGATAAATGATGTCAGAACCGAAATCATTCAGAAAAGAGGCTAAAGAAAACACTACTAGAGCTCTCTTCCCCTCTTTTTTTGCTTCATCAGCTTTGCTGCTCATAACTGATCTATCATTATCGTTTAATGTTCTTCTAAATGAAGAATCCTGCAATAAAACTCTTGCACCAAAAAACTGGAGAATTCCATATTGTCGAAGGAAACTAGATAGAGAGCAATGCCTTTCCCAAGAACTATCTAAAGGATTTTTTCTAGATTTCCCATGTTGAAAGTTGTTTTGGCACAACCATTCTTGAGCAGTGGAACGGCTTGACCAGGCAAGCCTATTTGCTTGAGGTACTCTCCTCCAAGCCGTAACTCTTGACTGCATGAGACCCCAACGACGCCTTCATACTTGTTTTTCCTCAGGATTTCAGGGATGCAGGAGCCTCCCGGTAGTATGTAGATGTCGTAGCCTTTGCCTTTGCCTAACGTGGTTGCTTGATTGATGAGACAGTCTGTCGAACAGTGGGCACATTCGTAGGAAGGCACTTCTGAATTAAATTGCGCTTGACATCGGCTATCCATGTGTTTTCTTGCGCAGTGAGGCAGAAAGAGTGCACGTTTCTTTGTTTTTGCGAAGTTTTCCCTTTCGGAGAGATTTCGCACATGTACATCTATGAGGTCTTCAACCAGTTGAAGAGCATTAGGTACGTCTAAGCCTGTAATCTCTTGAAGCCTAAATCTCTCCGCCAAGTTGCGGGCTCTAATAGCAAACTTCTTATGAAGTTTTCTTTCTTGGGCAACTCTGGCAAGTTCTCTAAAAAACGATTTGGAAATCTTTGAGAGATCGAAGCTGAAACCGTAAGGCATAATCTCTAAAGAATAATGAGGAGACGTTTAAAAGTATCTGATTCTCTGCCAACAGCCAAGTATTTCTAGCATCTTGAGAGATGAGTCCACAATTTGGTTTTTACTTGTCTTCTGCCAAATATTTAAGGTCTAAAGGCTTCATCTTGTATCCAGACCCTAGACTGACAATGAATGATTCAAATTCGCTTATGACTTGCCCCCAATCCATGGCATAACTTCGCATGAAATCAGCGTATTTTGAATAGTTCCTGTGAAAGGATATCATTATAACATCTTTTCCGCCAAGCCCTTCCCCATCGGCGGCGAAGATGACATTCGGATGTTTGTTGACCCATTTTGCAGCGCGTTGCACTATCTTTTGAGTTTCTTCCAGCGTTGGGTAGGACTTCATTTTGCTAAAGGTGAACGCCAAGATTTCATAGCCAAGCTTAGTGAAATCTGGGACAACCGTGTAAGTTTTTATAAACCCCTCTTTTTCAAGTTTGTTTCTTGTTCTTGTAATTGTTGCCTGTGAAACCTTCAAGCGTTTGGCTGTTTCTCTGTCGCTCTTCTTGGAATCTTTAAGCATCTCCCGAAGTAGCGCAAGGAGGTTTTGCTCCTTCATATTTCAAACCATCTAAGAGTATTCCTCATTGCTAAAATCATTTGCGGAATCAACATATGAGTCCTACGTTCATCTCTAATTCAGATTCCGAGTAATTGGATTCTGGCCATAAACGCCCGAATAGAAACTATCTAACCCATAGGCTTCAACTTGTATACGATTCTATCCTCAGTTACCTGAAGACTCACAACTTGAACTCGCATGCCAACCTTCAGAGTTTTCGGAGTTACACCTGTTATGTGTGCAAGCAATCGTGAGCCGTCGTCTAGCTCTGCAATCGCAACTATGTAAGGAGCATACTTTGTCATGCTTTCAGGCGGAAAAGTGACCAAAGTGTAAGTTAAGACCCTTCCTTTCTTGGACGCCTCAAACCATTCCATGTCATGAGAACCGCATTCGCAGTGTCCTCTTGGAGGCAGGTATTTTTTGGCGCAATTCGTACACTGAGTCCCCATAAGCCTTCCATTCTGCAACTCTTCAATAAACCTTGTGACCAGCTCGGTTTGTGGTAGCCATGAAACGTATCCAAACTTCACTGGCTATTCACCTCTTATATATGTGGACAAAGCAGTACTGTCCGGTTTCTCCAACATTGTGGCTCAATCCTATTTCAGCGTCCTTAACTTGTCTCTTATCTGCCTCGCCTCTTAGCTGTCGAGTAATTTCTACAGTCATGGAAACACCTGTAGCCCCGAGTGGATGACCTTTAGATTTTAAGCCGCCATCCATGTTGACAGGTGTTTTGCCGCCAATGTAGCTTTGACCATCCTCAATGAACCTGCCTCCTTCACCTTTCTTGCAAAAACCTAGATCTTCATATGCCATGATCTCAGCTATGGTGAAACAGTCGTGGACCACAGCAACATCAATGTCATCTGGAGTGACTCCAGCCATTTCATAGGCTTTTTCTGCAGCCAGCCGCGACGCAGCGAGGCTGGTTAATGTTTGTCGCTCACTTATCATCATGGTGTCTGAGGCAGAGCCTAGTCCAACTATCCAAACAGGTGTGTCAGATAGCTTCTTTGCTTTTTCCTCGTTGGCAAGTATCGTAGCGGCTGCACCATCAGAGATTAGACAGCAGTCGTAAAGGTTGAGTGGATGACAGATGGTGAGCGACTTCATGGCTTCTTCAAGAGAAACTTCCTTCTGTAAATGCGCATAAGGATTCAAGGCTCCATATTTATGATTCTTCACAGAAACCTTGGATAGCTGTTCTCTTGTTGTACCGTATTTGTTCATGTGAGCTGTAGCGAATAACGCATAGAGGCTTGGGAAAGTTATGCCAAAGGGGTACTCCCACCGAGTGTCTCCAGCTTTAGCCATGAGCTCGGCTGCTTTTGATGTGCCAACGTGAGTCATTGTTTCTGCGCCCACTACGAGAACTGTTTCTGCCAAACCAGACTTTATGAGAGACCAAGCTGCTCGAATTCCAGCACTACCAGTGGCACATGCGGATTCTACGCGAAACACGGGTTTGTTTTTCATGCCAACGTAGTCGTGGATGAGCGCGCCTGATGAGCCTTGGAACGCAAATTCGTCGCCTGCAACGCCTATGACTGCGGCGTCAATGTCTGCAGTGGTTAGTCCAGCATCTTCAAGCGCTGGTTTTACAGCTTCATGGGCCAATTCTCGTATTGATGCATCTGTTCTTTTTCCGAATTTGGCGTGTCCTATGCCGATTACTCCGATTTTTTCGGTCAAGCATTTTCCTCCGAAAGATGAAGGTGAAGAAATCATCTTCCTTTAGATTGTGGACTCCTCTTTTCGAGTATTGTTTCTATGTGTTCTTTGATGATCCAGATAATTCCAACAGCTTTTTCACTATCGAAGGCTTCAGCAATCCTTTCTGATGTTTTGTTCTCTAGGAAGGATAACATCGAAACGCTCCTGTTCACACTGGTGATTTAGTATGTAGAAAGCAAAACTTAAATGTCCTATCTAGAAGCAGGAGGAAAGCCAGTTGGCGCGCGTGGATTTATAGCTATAGAACATTGTTTCACAATTCTTTTTAGGGTTCGCGTGAATCTAAAATACACAGTGATGGTTGAATAACGTGTTATTCTGAACCGTCGATATATTGAGTTGAGGGAGAAGGAAAATGCGAAAAACTGCTGCATATATAGCTTTAGTTTCGTTGATGTTGCTAGTTCTTTTTGCTCCAGTTTCATCTGAGAACGATCTAAGCATGGACGTGCTGCGCTTTCAAGCGATTCTAGGTCTTGACGGACAACTTCTTGCCATGCAAAGTGGAACAGCTGATGTCTGTCACAATCTCATTAGAACTTCTGATGTAGAGACTTTGGATGCGGATGGCTTTCTTGTGACTCAAGACCCAGGTTTCCACATGGGCTTCGTTGCATACAACATTAGAGCCGACCAGTCTTATCGACGAAGTGATCCTGAAGCTTTGGCTTATTGGCCTCTCAAGGATGTGGCGTTCAGGCATGCACTTGTCCACTGTTATGATCAGGAGGCGATTATCGGTGAACTCTATGGTTATCTTGTGACACCGATACAGTCACTTGTTCCACCTGCCCAAGCCAGATTTGTCAACCCGACCGCTCCAACGCATCCTTATAACCCAGGTGATCCGTTTGCGTCGCCGGCAGGCGAGCATTCAACGTGTGGCATACTCAAAGAGAAGGGTTACACGTTTGTTGATTTGGGCACAATAGGCGTTGTGGATGAGGCAGACTACTGGAAAACGCCAGTTGGAACTGCATTGCCATATATGAAGATATGGACTCCGCTCTTGGAAGTTGCGCCAACGTCCTATAGGCATGTCGAGGAGTTTGCTAAGGATTTGGCTGCCGTTGGGTTGAGGGCAACACCTGCGAACGGATACCATGGTATGATCAATGAAGGCGAAGACTGGAACTGGTACTTGGCACAGGTGTACGATCATGCGAATTTCGATGGCTACATGGTCTTCTACAGTCTTGGAAGAATACCTGACCAGCTTTATTCATTGCTTCACTCCAGTCAAGGCTGGCCTTGGTGGGGCCGAAACACAGCTGGGGTCTTCGATCAAGATCTT
>JASFPO010000065.1:0-11868 GCA_050115935.1 Candidatus Bathyarchaeota archaeon
ATGCTAAACTGTGCCAGAAAAATGCTGGCTCATGCAATCCAATTTTTCTGATTATTTGTTGAGACTTCGAAATTAGCGTCTGAGTTAAAATGTAAAACAAGTTGAATGGATCATGTGGTCTGTTACTCTGAAGAACATATAAGCCCCCATTTTGTTATGTCAGATTCCGATTCCGAATAAGACATAAAACATATTTGTTGCACTCAGAATCTGAAGCCTGAAAGATATCATAGAATTTCCTCAAGGAGCGATTAATTGTGGAGAAGTTTGGCGAGTTGCTATACGAAACAATGAACGACACGCTGAGGCGAATCTTTGGAGAATCTGCCTCTGAACTCATTAGCCGACTCACAGAGAAGTACGGATTTCTGAAGCCTGAAGAAATCAGTGAGAAGAATGAGGCTTTCTATGATTATTTGGAGAGACTGCTCGGTCTAGAAGGAGCACAGATCGTACGAAATCTCAGCGTCAAACGTCTATACTTCAAGCTCCAGCGAGAATACGAGGACACAGAAAAATATTTTACACTTCTCGATGAACTCTATGAAATTAAGTTCAAGCTTCTGACTTTTTCTCCTAAAGAGGAGAGCACAGTGTGCAACTGATGATCTTGAAAGGCAAGTTAAGTGTTTCTTTTCTGTGAGCTCTTGAAAGACCACTATCCCAAAAACGGACATATCTCACGTAAATCCGCTTCTTTTTTAGGGAACAAATCAGTTAGATAATTGAAAGCTTCACGGGAGTGAACATCATTGGAGGCTGATGAAGTCAAGAAATTGGTCAAAAAACACTATTCTGAATATGGCATAGGAGAATGGGAGAGGCTTACCAAGCATCCTTATAATAGGTTAGAGTTTGACACCACCATGTATTTTCTCAGGCAAAACCTTCCAAACAAAGGCTTAGTCCTAGATGCTGGTGGAGGTCCTGGAAGATATGCAATTGAACTTGCAAAGATGGGATATGATGTCATGTTGCTTGACCTGACACCGAAATTGTTGAAAATTGCACAAGAACAAATATTGAAAGCTAAAATTGGAGAAAAAGTCAGAGAGGTTCTTCAAGGTTCCATTGATGATCTTTCTATGTTTGATGACAACACTTTTGATGTCGTGACTTGCCTAGGTGGAGCCCTATCTCATCTTGTAAGTGGCAAACGAAGAGAAAAAGCTGCGAGTGAGCTGATTAGAGTTGCAAAGCCAGATGCTCCAATTTTCGTTTCTGTAATCGGAAAACTAGCGACATGCATGAACACGATTGTGTTTTTATGGCCAGAGCTGAAGTCTGCCCCAGAAGTCTGGAGAAAATATATTGCAACAGGAGACTATTTTGGTGGAACTGGTTTCGCTCCAACCCATTTCTACACACCTGAGGAATTAGAGAGAGAATTCGAAGGCAAAGCGAAGATCTTGAAAATGATTGGGCTCGAGGGCATGTTCTCAACACACGAGAAAGAATACAACGAAGTGTATGAAATGGAAATATACAATGATATTCTCTGGGAAACACACCTAAAGACCTGTACACACCCAAGCATTATAGGTATCAGCGAACATTTCATGATGATTTGCACGAAGAATAGATAGGCGCATGCCTACGCATTTTCAGACACTAGCCAATCAAACCGAAAACAAAAAGAGAAGGGGAGATAGGCGAAGCATCAACGACAAATTATTATAAATTGCACTCTAGAGTTTGGTAGCCCGGGGGAGATTCGAACTCCCGTCAGCGGGTCCAAAGCCCACTATGCTTGTCCACTACATTCGGCGGAGTCTAACAACTGCCAGTGCTCCTCCACCGGGCTTAGCTGCTTTTCTTTTATTTCCGGGCCATTTCACGAATACGCCAGTTTTTATTGTTGAAGACCACTGTAATAACCTTAACGTAGAATTCTTGGAGTATAACCTTACATTCACTTCCGTTTTCTGAACAGCATTTGCGAGAGTTCCCAAAAACCTTATGAGCCCTCATCGTCAACAGATGTCCAATGGAGTTGAAACTCTTGGCTTACTGCGTTAAGTGTGGCACTAAGAATGAGGAAGATGCTAAATACTGCAGTAAATGTGGGGCACCCATAGAAGTCTCACGAGAAAAGAGCTTCGAAAGACGTGCGGAAGAGTGGGGAGAAGAATTTGGAAGACGTGCAGAAGAATGGGGAAAACAGTTTGAAAAGGAGTTCAAAGACGAATGTTTCGGTCTCCCACATGGCGGTGCACTTGTAGGCATAATTTTCGGCATCATAATTCTTATCCTAGGATTCGCTTGGCTGGCAAACATCAACATATGGGGTTATCTAGGACCCATCGCGGTAATCATCGTTGGAATACTGATAATTGCTGGCGTTACATACGGCTTAACCCGCAGATAAACACCTATCTTTCTCATAAGCCCATCATATCAAGTAGTACGCGCATGTTTGAGAGAAAGACGATTTATCTAATCATTTATCTAAAATGAGTCTATTCTTTAACTGCCATGATCTCGATAATAGGCGCGGGCAAGGTCGGCAGTTCCGCGGCATTCAACATATTGAGATTCAGAATTAGCGATGTTGTCCTGATAGATGTCGCTGAAAACTTAGCTCACGGCGAGGCACTTGACATGATGCAGAGTGCACCTGCTATAGAGTTCGATGGAAAAGTCAAAGGAACCAACGATTTCAGTGAAATGGAAGGCTCAGAAATTGTGATCGTAACAGCTGGTGTGGCAAGGAAACCGGGAATGACTAGACTTGATCTTATGAACAGAAATGCGAAGATAGTTAAGTCCATAGTGAAAAAGGTTGTGAAGCACGCTCCCAATTGTAAACTTATGCTTGTGACGAATCCAGTTGACGTCATGACGTACATAGCTTGCAGGGAATCAGGCTTTGAGAGAAACCGGGTCTTTGGGATGGGGAACATCCTTGATACTCTGCGCTTCAGATCTTACATTGCAATGGAATTGAACGTTTCTAGAGAGGACATTCGTGCTTTAGTCATAGGAGAACATGGAGACTCCATGGTTCCCCTTGTAGACTATACTTCTGTTTCAGGTATACCGATAGCGGATCTGCTTTCAAAGGAGCAGATTGAGAAGATTGTAAGCTTGACAAGAACCTCTGGTTTAGATGTCATTAAACTGAAGGGATCAACAACTTATGCACCAGCTGCAGTTGTAGCGATCATGTCCGATGCAATTCTCAGAGGAAGAAACAGGGTGATGGGTGTTTCTACGTATCTTAAAGGCGAGTATGGATTTTCCGATGTTTCGATAGGTGTGCCAGTCATTCTTGGAAAAAATGGCATCGAGAAAATCTTAGAGCTAGAACTAAAGCCTGACACAAGGAAACGATTTGAGGAATCTGTCTCAATCATAAGAGATTCAATAGAGCACCTAGATGAATGCGAGTTGCAGAACTAACTGTAAAGTTGCTCCAGTTATTCGAGTCAAGATACGGCGTCTATTCCGAGAGGAAATAAATCTAACGTAAGAGATCATGACCGTGTAGTTGGGTTCTAGTTTTATCGTCCAGAAAGCTTATAGGCGGCGAGCGAGTTTGGTTGCCAATCTTCCACGTTGGAGGATCAAAGTATGCAGATACAGAAGGAAACAAGTGGACCACAGACAATATACAAACTCAGAGACGCTCAGCTAGATGAAGCCCTAGGTGAAGCCGTGATCTCCGAAGTGGAAAATGAATGTCGACTACATGGCATCTTCGTAAAGCCCAAGTTCAGAGGACAAGGCTATGGAAAACTCATCATGAACACCGTTCTCATAGAACAGCAGGCAAAACGAGTCACTCTCTGCACCGGCTTTGGTAACATTTCATTCTTCAAACGATTCGGCTTTGAAGTCATGAATATTGGAGACAGCTTAGTCTTCATGGAGAAAAACCCCTGCTAATCTCACGGTCGGCATTCTCCAAATTGTAGAAAGACTCCATTCTCAACTGGAAAAGCATTATTGTTCGTCTGTACATTATCTACTTGCAGGTCGCTGATTTGGGAGTAAACCTCACGCCCATCATGATCAAAAAGATTCTTCGCCTAGAGAATTTCAGAGGCAAGAGTCTCGCAGTTGACGCCAATAATATGCTGTACCAATTTCTAGCTTTGATTCGCATGTCAGATGGAACCCCGCTTCAAGATTCCAACGGCAATGTCACATCCCATCTGGCCGGGCTCATGTTCCGCTCTACCCGCCTCATCTGCGAATACAACATCCGCTTGGTGTTCGTTTTCGATGGCAAGCCGCCAAAGCTTAAACAACGAGAGATTGTGAAACGACGCGAACTTCGGGAGAAAGCCACAAGAGAGTGGAAAGCCGCACTTAAAACTGGAGACTACTCCACTGCGTTTTCAAAGGCAGTCATGACAAGCCGATTGACAAGGTCCATGATTGCAGACACGAAGAAGCTTTTGGAGTTTCTTGGGATTCCCTTTGTTCAAGCTCCAAGCGAAGCAGAGGCTCAATCTGCTTACATGGCCATTAGGGGCGATGTCTGGGCGGGAAGTAGCAAAGACTACGACTCCCTGCTCTTCGGCACGCCGAGACTTGTGAGATTTCTGACAATCTCGGGAAAGGAGTTTTTGCCCAGTAAGGGAATTGCGAGGCCTTTGAAGCCTGAACTCATTGATCTAGACATTTTTCTTTCGCATCATGGAATCACTCGTGGACAACTGATCGATACAGCTATTCTGATGGGAACTGACTTCAATGAGGGAATAAAGGGTATAGGTCCAAAAACAGCTGTCAGCTTGCTTAGAAAGTATGGCAAGATTGAAAACATGCCAGCTGAGATCGGCTCAAAGATTGAAAGCCAGAATTACAAGAAGGTTAGGAGAATCTTCCTGCAACCTCCTGTTACCAGTGACTATTCATTAAACTACAAAGGCTTAAACGAGGACGGGCTTGCAGATTTTCTTTGCAACCAACGAGACTTTTCATGTCAACGTGTCGACACTGTCATACAGAGAATGAAAAAGTTCTATTCGCAGATGAAGCAGACAGAACTTGAAAAGTGGTTCAAAGAAGAGACGAGTGGCAACATGAGAAGACAGAAAATCCTTAAATGAGAATTGAGAAAACGAATACAGAATGAGGGCCCGTAGCTTAGCTTGGTTGGAGCGACAGGCTCATAACCTGTTGGTCGAGGGTTCAAATCCCTCCGGGCCCACCATCTTCCTGGGCTGGTTCCAATTGAAGAATAAGCTTATGAAGTCTTTTTATAGACTTAATTTGAATACTATTGAAAGACGGGACAAGGAATGAGTCAGGAAACTCGGAGACGACGCTTCAGGTTTCTGCCGAAACAAGGGTACATCATGCTTCTTGTTGGAATACTAATCGGTTTCCTAGTCTTTTCAGCTGTCTCCTTTCTGTTTCCAAGTGGAGGAATTGGAGGCAATGGACAAAATGGCATCCCTTCAAGTATTACAGTCAGGTTCATCTACACAAGCGAGAAGCAGAGCTGGATAGAAGAAGTCACACCAGATTTCGAACAGTGGTTCTTTGAACGATCTAATATCTCAGTCAATGTTGAGCTCATAGTCACTGGAAGCCATGACAGCGTGAATCGCATCCTTCTGGGCGAACAGCCAGCTGTTTGGAGTCCAGCGTCAAGCATTTGGTTACCCTATCTGAACCAGAAATGGCAGGAAACATTAGGGCATGATGAGGAAATAGCCATAGACTCGACACCTCTTGTTTTGTCTCCGGTAGTAATAGCCGGCTGGGCTTCCTTCTTCGAAGCTTATAACGTCAGCAGTTTCAGAGATCTGTACCAGTTGACGGCAAGCGACGTAGAATACAAGTATGGACATCCTGATCCATTACAGAGTAACGGTGGCGTCATGGCTGCAGTTCTTGAATTCGCTGAAGCCTTTGGCAAGACACCTGATCAGATTAATGTCAACGATTTCAACAATGAAACTGCACTAGAGTTTGTTAGAACCATCGAGTCCAGAGCAGTTTTCTATGGAAAGAGCACAGGTTTCTTTGGAAGATGGGCGGCGGAAAACGGACCTTCTGCAATCGATTGTTTCACGGTCTACGAAAGCGTAGTTATTGACAATTCCGTGAAAGCTAAGAACAAGTGGGGTGATTCACTAGTTGCCATTTATCCGAAAGACGGAACTCTACTCTCTGATCATCCTTTTGTCATTCTGAACGCACCATGGGTTGATCCTTGGCAAAGATTCGCGGCGGCTGAGTATCTATTCTACTTGCTCCAAGAGCAGAATCAAGACAAAGCTCAACTCCACGGATTTAGACCCGCCAACCCAAGCGTCCCTCTCAACGAGGGTATCTTCAACGAGGAGAATGGCGTTGAACTCGAAATTCGTGTGCCTACTTTTAAGCCGTCATCTGGCGAAGCCATGGAGACCCTCTTCACAGTGTGGCCTTCTGTGAGAAATCCAGGAGTGTGACATCCTGAACCAAACTACCGCGCGGCTGAACAAGCGGAAACTAATCACTAAAGTCGCAATATTTGCAACCATAATAAGCCTATTTGTCTTTGTTTTGTTGCCGAGCTTCTTCCTAATATCATTCACGTTTACCCAATGGTCTGATGTTTACACCGAAGTATTCGCAAATCCTTTCATCGGAGACACAAATTGGAGAGAAATACAAAAGCATCTTGCCTTGTCTCTGCGCATCGGCTTTTTCGCAGTGTTATTAGATCTTCTCTTCGGCATCCCTCTAGCGTACCTGCTAGCTCGGAAGGAATTCTGGGGAAAAGGTTTCCTCGAAGACCTCATAACGTTTACACTGGTGATCCCTACATCAGGCTTCGGCTTCGCAACCTTGACAACATGGACAGTCCTACTGTTCGCAAGAGGCGCATTAGACCAAACTTACCTAATTCCCGGCATCAACGTCCCATTTCTAGTATTGATTGTACACGTTGCCCTAACCTTTCCATACATAGTCAAAACCCTGAAAGCCAAACTTGAAGACTTGAAACCTGTATTTGAACAAGCTTCCAGAACTTTAGGAGCCTCCCCACTAACAACTTTCAGAAAGATTGTGTTCTCATTGACTTTACCTGCGATTTTTT
The DNA here is from genome assembly GCA_050115935.1 of Candidatus Bathyarchaeota archaeon. Lineage (GTDB taxonomy): Archaea > Thermoproteota > Bathyarchaeia > Bathyarchaeales > Bathyarchaeaceae. The sequence goes on from JASFPO010000065.1 coordinate 7,046, forward strand.
CAGGAGCAGTTTTAGCCTTTGCTAGATCTCTTGGAGAAACCGGAGCCACGATGGTGGTTGCAAGCATTTATACAACAGCCCCTGTTGCCGTCATTAGTTGGGTGTCCCAATTCAAGTTTGGAGCCGCTTCTTTCCTTGGAAGCCTCTTAATAATTGTTGCTTCAGCGATAATCCTTCCAATCGAACTCATCCTGCAAAAAAGACAAGTTTCCACTTTTCCACTTTTTTCGACTCTTCGAATCGAGAAAAAGATACTGAAGGGTGAGAAGTTCTCTTCACGAAAGCTCTCACGAATCAAAGACGCCGCGTGTTTGATCTTCATTATTTTGGTGGTGATATTGCCAATAGTGGTTGTCCTGAATTCTGTAGCACTGTCTTGGAATCAAGATCCAGACACTGGCAAGATGGAAGGAAGCGTGGTCTATCAGCTGTTTGGACCATCAAACTATTTTGCCATATTGTTAAGAGCCACTCTGGTTTCGTTTGCTTCTGCCGCCATCGCCACTTATATAGCAACATGCATAGCCATGCCAACCGTATTTCTGATAAAACGCTACAGATTTGGCAAATTCATAAGAGCCATACTTCGGATTCCCCTAATTGTCCCCACGTCCGCTCTCGGATTGTCCATTCTTCTGCTCTGGGGCCCTGGTGGATTGAGACTTGCAGGCCCGGGAATATGGCTCATAATCCTTACTCACATCGTGTTCTCTGTTCCTGTGGTAGTTGAGCCCATGATTGCGACTTTTGAGGGTTCTGAAATTCCGCTGTTTGAGGGAGCATCTAGCACACTAGGGGCCACTCCATACGACACGGTAGAAAATGTCTCTCTACCTTTGCTGAAGAGAGGAATTCTGGCAGGAGTTATCCTGTCATTTACGCGCTCATTGGGAGAAACAGGGGCAACATTCCTCGTGATGGGAAGCGATGTAACAATTCCTCCATTAGTCGTTAACATGGTTGAAGCGCTTGCAATTCCCGCAGCCCTCTTCGCATCCACGTATCTGATTGCACTGTCATTTGTTCTTCTATTAGTTTTCAGAAAGGTGACGACAAGATGACACAAAAATACGCGAGCTTCAACTGCCACCGAATCTTGAGGTGATTGAAATGCCAGAAGTGAAGATGATGAACGTGAGAAAGACCTTCGATAAGGGCCGAATCATAGCGGTAGATCATATAGATTTGTCCGTTAAGGATAAAGAGTATTTAACATTGCTCGGCCCTAGTGGATGTGGAAAGACCACAACCTTGCGAATGATAGCGGGCTTGGTTGAACCGGATGAAGGCGAAGTATACATCGGTGAGCATCTCGTAACCGGACTTCCTCCAGAAGACAGAGACATCGGATACGTTTTTCAAGAATACGCTTTGTTTCCTCACATGGATGTTTGGGATAACGTGACTTATGGGCCACGCGTCAAAGGATGGGACGAAAAGAAAAGCGAAAGAATCGGGCGTGAAATGCTAGAGATGGTTAGACTCATTGAGCGTACGGACGCGTTTCCACGAGAGTTAAGCGGTGGAATGATGCAAAGAGTTGCTCTAGCGAGAGCGTTATCCGCTGGCGCCAAACTGCTGCTACTAGATGAGCCCTTAGGTGCTTTAGACGCGAAGATCAGAACTGAACTAAGGTATGAATTGAGAAAATTAGTGAAAGACCTCGAATTAACTGCTGTTCATGTCACCCACGACCAGGCAGAAGCCATGGCGATCTCCGACAGAATAGCGGTTATGCGGAAAGGAAGGATTCTGCAGGTTGGGACCCCAAAGGAATTGTATCTGGATCCTCAACACATCTTTGTAGCTAATTTCATCGGGGAATCAAACTTCTTAGAGGGTTACGTGGCAAAATTGGAAGAAAACACATTGACCATCGAACTCCGTGGGAGAATTCATGTCCAATCCTTGGACAAAAAGCACGAAAAGGGTGCAAAGGTGGTTGTAGGTGTGAGACCAGAAGTTCTTGCGGTTGAAAAAGGAAAAAAGCAAGGAGAAAATTCGATTTTCGGCTATGTTGAAGGTCTCCGATTTGAGGGAACTAATATACGATATGAGATCCGACTTGAAAATGAAGACGAAGTTGTGGTTGTACGTCCAGCATTAATGACAGAATGGCTTGACCTCGGGGAAAAGGTCACGGTCAGCTTTCCTGCGGATAAGAGCTTCGTTTTTGAGTATCCAGAAAGAGGTTTGAAAGGAGAGTTAGCTCTTGAATGAAAAATATGGGAAGATTCTTAAATATACATCATTGCGATATAGGTATAAAACGTAACATGGCTTCTGATTAAAGGTGAAAAAAATGGAAGAATGGTTCGCCAAACGAAGAAAATTCAAGGTCTTGGAGATTGCGGACAGACAAATGAGGTTAGCCATAGACACGGTAATTGAATTGGAAAAGTCGATCAACGCAGCCTCAAGCGGCGATAATGAAAGGGCGAGAGTATCTTTCGAAAAACTGTCTCAAATAGAACATGAAATCGACGAACTTAGAAGAACAATCTTCGAGGAACTCACCCGGGGAAGCCTACCTTCAAAGGATCGGGAAGACATCATGCATTTGGTGAAGAGGCTGGATGGAATGGCTGATCACGTCAAAGATGCATCAAGGGCGGTTTTCCTTCTGTTAGAAGCGGATGTCATAAAAGAGCTGTGGAAGCAATTTGCTGAAACAGCTAAGGATTTAGTCGTCTGTGCAACCACTTTGCGTAAAGCCATCGAAAATTTGGGAACTGATCTCACAAAGGCTATGGAACTTGCAAAACAGATTGACGAGATAGAAGGCAGAGTGGATGAAAAATATTTGAAATCAAAAGCTCTGCTTATCGAGCATTCGAACGAAATGAATTCTGCCACAATTATGGTGCTCAAGGATTTGATAGAAGAAATGGAGCACGTGGCTGACGCCTGTGACGACACTGCCGACTATGTAAGGATTCTAACTGTTACGCGAGAAGCCACATAGAATCTCGGATCATCGCCATTGTGCTCCAATCACTCTTCGTTTTTGCGTTGTTTCATCCATCTTGCAACTTCACGGAGAAAAGAGTTGGGTGAGACATTAACTACTGGAATGTCCATCGTGCCTACTCTAATCAGTGGCTTGTATTCAGGCATTAATGCAAACATCACGTCTGACCAGTACATTTTTCCTTGAAGGAAGTCTTCTGTCAGGCTTTCAGTTGAAGGCGGTATATCAGTGTATATAAAAGCAACACCTTCAGCCCATTTGAGCAATGTCATGTGTCCAGTTCCGATAAGCACAGCAATGGTTTTAGCAAGGTCATCTAGAGATGGATAGCAGGTGCACTCTAAAATGATCAATTTTTGAGGACGACGACAAACAATGTCAACCACGGACGCAACCCCAATAGTGACATGCAACACTATCTAGTTGCAAGCTGCCTTAGTAAGTTTTTGGATGATGTGAACTTCTTTTCAATAGCGTGTAGTTATTGAATCGACTTCTATCTAGCTCTTGACCTGACTCTAGGTTCAAGCAACGTCCAAAGCCACTCTACAAACTCTCTCAAGTTTTTGGTTTGTATGTAAACGTCACCAGGACCTCTGATTTCCGTAACCAATCCTTCACCGCCTAGCAAAGTTGATTTCAATCCCCCAAACTTCTTGACCTTGTAGTCGCACGTGTCGCTGAAGGCTACCAGATGAAAGTTGTCGACGATCAGGGTTTCACCCGATTTCAGAGTGTGTTTGTCTATGGCGCCGAAAGTGTTTATGAAAAGCGATCCGTCACCTGAAACCTTTATCATGAACAGTCCCTGTCCAAAGAGCCCTTTGGTGAAGCCCTGCCATTTGACGTCTAAGTCCACGTTCTGGGTAGAAGCTATGTAAGATGATCTTTGAACAATGTAGCCCTGGTTTGGCTTGACTTCTAAGGTTTCAATGTCGCCCACTGGAGCAGAGACAAAGGCAACCTCACCTAGCCCTTGTTGAGCTCTGTAATCGTTCACAAAGAAAGACTGGCCTCCAATGAGCTTCAGACCAAGGGTTCCGAGAATACTCTTTTCACGCCTTCTTGTTTGAACATCAATGTTTGGATCCATGTAGGTCATGGCGCCAGCTTCAGCGGTTATAGATTCATTGGGCCCCAGCTTGACAACCAACATCGAATACGAAGGCTTATACTTGATTTCATATTCCAAGGTTTGTTCTCACCTCCAAGAGATTCTCTACGAGCGTCATTAGATCAGAACCCAGACGAGAATTCCAAGGGCAACCAATGCGAAGGCTATGATAGCAAAGATGATGACTGCTATGATAGAGATTGCAAGAGCTTTAAGCCATCCACAGTCAAAAAAATGTTTCACCAAAGCGAGCCAAATTATGAGTTGAATGATTGAAGCAATGATGCCAAAAAAGAAAGCTCCAAAGAGTGTGCCGATCACAGTTCCGAGAGCAACGATCCAGATTGCGTCGGTGAATTTTGCTTTCTCTTTTCCAACAAGTGCTCTTCCTGACAACCAAAGAACTGGTGACAGTATGATCACGTTTATGACAATCTGTATAGCGAGAAGATCAAGACTAACTGCCATGTAATTCCTCCTTTTTGAAAACTTAGTCTTGTCTGTCAGGGATATATATTTTTTCCCGCAAGTAAGAAAACTCTATATAGAAATCCAATATATCACAGACACACATTGCACTTGCAGATATGGAAAAGGGTGTGAAAAGGTTTGACTGTTGACGGTCTTTCCATGCGGGTGAATTCTATCAGGACTTCGGCAATAAGAAATCTAATAGACATGGTTGCTAAGATACCAGGCGTTATCGGATTGCATGTTGGCGATCCAGACTTTGACACT
>JASFPO010000066.1:0-11462 GCA_050115935.1 Candidatus Bathyarchaeota archaeon
ACAAGCCAAGAGCTGCCTTTTTCTTAGCAGGAAAATGAGAGTCGCCGCGATCAAGTTAGCAATGGGTCCAAGGATAACATCTTGTGGTCCGAGCCAAAAGTATGCATTGCCTAAAAGGCAGCCTACCGTCACTCCAGCTATCACGGGCCAGCCGAACAAGGCTGCCAACGGTATCAAACAATCAGCAATGCGGAGTTGAACAGGCCCAAAGGATATCGGAGCCAAACCGACAACGGCAACTGAGTACAAAGCTGCAAAAATCAAGGCTAAACTTAGATCTCTAGTTTCCACTTTTTCACCTCCTACACCGGGGTTTGTAGAGCGGAACGGGTGGAGGTGAGCCCCCACTCACCCGCCAGACTAGGATACCTCGAGTTTCATAGTTAAAAGTTTTGTCAATCTTCGCATGCTTCGCTTCTGTAGGTGTTTGGCGTCGATCCAGAACTATTGAGATTTGGTGATCAGCTCGACCACACCTGGAAGGTCTATTTTGAGTTCCCTTATCTTCTGTGAAGTTGGGATACCGTTAGAGTTCCATCCCCTTCTTTTGTATACCGCATCCTTGAGTTTTTCATACTCGGATAGGCGATATTTCTTCAAGACCTGCATCTTTTCCTCTGTCGATTTGCCCTTTGGATTGTAACCGACTTTTTCCTTAAGCTGTTTGTCGTACCGATCGGCGCGGCTTTCGTATTCCTCTTTTGTTACTGGTCCAACAGAACGATAAGGCACGTCATCGTATTCACGGGTACCCAATCCCATCCTCAAGTTGAAGATGCGTTGGAAGTTGTACACTCTTTCACTCATCAGAATGAGGTCATCTGGTGTGGCTTTTTGACCTGTCACGCCAGAGAAGCATTTTGCATAGTACTCCACATGCGAGATGAATTTGGCAGGATCGGGAGTTTTCTCGTTTCCCGGAGGTGTAACATCGTTCCATGGAAGTTTACACAAGCCAACCAATCCGAACCAGGTTCGGAACATCGGGAACCAGTGCAATGCTTCCGCTTTTTGCTCAAAGGTCGGCATCAAATTATGTACCATGTCCAAGAATATTAGCCAAGCCTCGTCGTGCTGGGGGCCTTTCAATGCAAGTCCGTATCCGCCCTGTTGCGCCAGAGATTCTTTGGTAACGTACTCGGAGTACTCTAGACCCTTTGCTTCCATGCCAATCTCCTGCAATATTTTTGGATCTGCGCCATGTTTTTCTGCAAAGAGCTTCTTCATGCCTCGAATCCCTTGGCCTACAATCCTGCCGAATCCTTCGCCTCTTGCCATTTGATGAATGATTTGCATTGCGGCTTCAGTGTTCCCAAAATCCAGTTCAAGGCCACCGGTAACTTCTTTGTTAATTAACCCCATCTCGTAGCATTCCATTACAAAGCCTGTTGCTGTTCCAACTGAGATAGTGTCTATCCCATAGGTGTCACAGTAGAAGTTGGCCTCAATCACATGGTCTGGATTGAAGATCCCGCAGTTGCTGCCGAGGCCCGCGATGGTTTCATATTCCGGACCATCCACCCACACTTTTTGACCTTTGTGCGGGCCTGTCTTGAGTTCAAAGTCTCTAACACAGTGGCTACATGCCATTGCGCATCCTATCCAGCATCCATCATAACCTGAATCGAATTTTTTCCGGTATACATCTCCACCGCTGAGTTTGTGTCCTTCAGGGTGTTTGCCAAACCTGAAATTGTTTACGGGGAGAAGGTCGAAATCGTTCATAATAGAGACCAGATATGATGATCCTATGGCGGCCATATCGTTTTGTTTTGAGTCAAAGGTTACAATTTCTTTGCTGAATTCGCGTCCAACCTGTTTAACGAGTTCCAAATCCGCAGGGTGATTGGCTTCGGGACTAACCGACCCGGAATACTTCACTACGATGGCCTTTATCTTCTTGTCTCGAAAGACTGTACCGGTTCCACCTCTTCCAGCTTGCTTGTACCTGACACATTTGCGTCGAGGGTCGTACCATGAGAAATTTAAGCATCCAAACTTTGTGTGTTTTGCACCTGGACCCGAAGAAATCACTGAAACGCTGTTCTTGTTCTCTCCACCATATTTTTCTGTTAAGAGTTCAGCAAGTAAGTGGGAATCAGCTGGTAGCCCTCCAGCGTCTTCAATGAGCACCTTTCCGTCATCTCCATCAATAGAAATGACGACATCCGACTCTGCCTTTCCCTGTATCTCCAGTGCATCCCATCCAGCGAATTTCAGGTAGGGCCCAAAGTATCCACCAACATTAGAGTCCATCACTGATCCTGTGAGGGGAGAAATCGTCACAACAATGCTCTTTCCGCTTCCAGGAAATATGGGAATGCCACCTATAGGACCGCATGCTATGCATATCTCATTGTCTGGGTCATCCCATCTGGTGATGTGATCTTTTGGCAAAGCATTCCACAATAGCCAAAGATCGAATCCGCGACCACCAATGAATACATCCTTCATCTCCTCTGCAACGGGTTTGCTCTTGATACTCTTGTTCGTAAGATTGATGTAGAGCGTCCTGTTGGTATATCCTTTTTCGACATTTCTCAAATTATATTCAAATTCGGTTACCATTGTTGAAAGCACCTGTCAAGTCATAATAGAAGCTTTTGAATTCCATTTAATATATAAACCCTTTCTTTGACCCATCAGACGAAATAGGTTTTGAAGTTTCAACGTTGGCTACAGCTTTGCTACTAATACTCATTCACCTCTTGCAGTGAAAGACTTAATTTGCTCAGATGCAAATAATCAAGCCAGCAACAGGAGGATGAACGGTTTTGAGAACACCGAAAGTTGCGATTATCGGAGCGGGCAAGATGGGAGAAGCCATAATGGCTGGACTCCTCAAATCAGGAACATACAGCCCCAAAGACATTCAAGCTGTAGAAACTGCTGAAAGTCGTCGTCAATACATCAGCCAGACCTATAAGGTAAAATGTTTCGATGATGCGAAAAAGGCGGTAGATTTCGGGGATATAGTTTTAGTTGCTGTTAAGCCAAGCGTCGTCGGGAAGGTTTTGAAGCAAATCGGTCCATCGATGAAGCGAGGAAAAGTGCTTGTTTCAATAGCTGCTGGGGTTACTTTAGAGTTCATGAGAGATTTCGTGTCAGAAAAGATCCCGATTGTCAGGGTTATGCCTAACCTAGCATGTTCTGTTAGGGAAGCCATGGTTACCTTTTGTCCTACTCCAAACACTACAGAAGCAGAATTAGGCATGGTCACCAACGTGTTGCGCCTGCTTGGAAAGGTTATCCGCCTAGATGAGAAATACTTGAATCTCGCTACAGGCTTAGTCGGTAGTGGTCCCGCATACATATACGTCATAATAGACGCTCTAGCGGACGCTGGAGTAAGACTTGGTTTACCCAAAGATGTATCCATAACCCTTGCCGCCCAGACTACACTTGGTGCGGCAAAGATGGTTGTTGAAACTGGCGAGCATCCGATTAAGCTCAAAGATAAGGTTGCCACACCTGCTGGTACAACAGTTGAAGGGCTTCTCGAACTGGAAAGAGGCGGATTGAGAGCTACTATTATTTCAGCTGTCACCAAAGCTGCAGAACGAGCCAGAGGACTTTCGCCAACTTAGAACAACATTGCCGCATCCTACGAGGCTTCTAAGGGAAAAGTTTGAATACTCAGAACTGAATTGATAAGGGTCACTACTGGTGAAAAACTATGCACCTGTTTCATAGTGTACGCGGGATTTCCAAGCTTATATTTCTCATATCTTTGCTGATCGCTTTAATCGTTGGCGCCACATTATCTTACGTGTGGACCATGGGCTTCTATGCGTCAGAAGAATATCAGCTTCCAGAAAACCCTGCTCTGAGCATAGAGTTGCCTGTAGATTTTTCGGCTCAGAACGCAACCTTTTTCGAAATTGTCATTCTCAATCCGTCCTATTCTTCATCTAGTGCAGACATTGATCAGATACTCGTATTGACTGAGGATGGCGCATTACATAATGTGGAAGTTTCGCCTAGTCTTCCTCTTTCACTGGAAGTGGGAGGTTCTGAAACTTTCAGGGGAATCTGGAACTGGGCCAATTTTACTGGGCAAACAGCCAAAGTTATTGTCTTTGTGACTGGTGGCTCTGGACCTACTGCAGAGGCTACGTTGCCTTATGTTGGGTTGACGGTTGAGGCCCATTTCAATTCTGCAATAAGCACTCAGCAATTCAACTTGTCAGTTCAAAACGCTGAAACATCTGCTACACATGTTGACATCACGAAACTGACCATAAACAGCGAAACTATTACTTCCCAAAACACAACCATAAATGGAGATCCTGTTTCCTTTCCATACTTCCTCAATTCCAGTCAATCAGTGACTTTTACAGTTGCTTGGAACTGGACAAGTTACCAAGGCCAAAGTGTTACTGTTGCAGCTGAAACTTCCCAAGGATACATTGCTACATGGCGAAACGAAGTGTAAACCGAAACTTCCTAGACTGCCCTGTCCCAGAAAGGGCGAACATAAAACCGCAAATGCATAAGCAAGAACGCTTCTGGGCCTCTACGGAGACTTGGAAAAGGCTTTTAGACAAGTAATCCACAGAGAAGCGGTCATGAAAATGTTTCAAGTCACAGAGCGGGTGCGTACCATCAAATACGCCATTCGAGACGTTCTAGCTCAGGCTAAACAACTAGAGCGACAAGGTAAAGAAATAATCTACCTTAACATAGGAGATCCTGTAAAGTATGATTTTGACACTCCAAATCACATTAAGCAAGCGTTAGCAAAGGCTGTTGATGAAGGAGCCAACTGGTATGCGCCTTCTGAAGGCTTGCCAGAACTTAAAGAAGCCATTTGTGAAAAGGAAAAGAGAGTTAACGAAGTGGAGATTCAACCGGAAGATGTTGTTGTTACGCATGGAATCTCTGAAGGCATCCAGATGGTTATGGCTGCTATCGTGGAAAATGGTGATGAAATATTGGTGCCAGGTCCAACATATCCACCTTACATTTCTTATTGTAAGTTTTTCGGGGGCAAGCCGGTTGCATATGAGACCTTAGAGGAGAATGGTTGGCAACCTAATGTGGATGATCTCAGAGAAAAGATAACGGCAAAGACTCGAGCTATTGTAGTTATTAATCCTAACAATCCTTCTGGTGCCCTATACCGTGGGAATGTTGTAAAGGAAATCATAGACCTAGCTGGTGAACACAATCTATTGCTCATTTCTGACGAAATCTATGATCGCATAGTCTACCAAGAAAAGTTTGTAAGCACTTCCTGTATAGCCCGGGATGTGCCCGTTGTTGGCTTAAATGGATTCTCTAAGACCTATCTCATGACAGGGTGGCGACTGGGCTACATATATGTTCATGATAGCGACGGAGGATTGACTGAACTGAAAGAATGCCTCAAAAAGGAAGCACGAGTGAGACTCAGCGCTAATGCACCAGTGCAGAAAGCTGGAGTTTCGGCGTTGAGGGGGTCTCAGAAACACATCCTGCAGATGATGGAAAAACTCCGAAGTAGAAGAGACTACGCTCGGAAGAGGCTGAACGAGATAGCCGGAGTAAGTTGCACCAACCCGGAAGGAGCCTTTTATGTTTTTCCCAAGGTCGAAGCTGTAGGTTCAAAATGGAAAACCGATGCTGAGTTTGTTTATGATTTCTTGGAAGAGACAGGTGTGCTTTTCGTTCATGGCTCAGGATTTGAGCCAACCTATGGATATGCACATTTCCGATCTGTCATTCTTCCACCGATCGAGATGCTCGAAGCAGCGTTCAATCTGTTAGAACAGTTCTTGTCAAAGCATTCTGGGAGATAGTTGAATATTGGAGAGTTAAGGTATCAATGTTCCTTCTTTGGGATCTTTTGTGAGCTTGAAGAACTCTTCCATTAGTCGTTGAACTATGGGTCCAGGCTTTCCATCACCGATAACACGCTTATTTATCTCTCTAACGGGAATTATCTCCGCCGCAGTTCCAGTAAAGAACACTTCATCTGCATTGAAAAGCTCGTTTGGAGTAATATTTCTTTCAACCATTGGATACCCCAACTTCTTCGCTAACTTCATGGCGACCCCCCTCTTTATACCCGGTAGCGCCCCGGTGCAGATTGGTGGAGTCGCAATTTTTCCATCTTTGATAATGAATATGTTTTCGGCAACTCCTTCGCACACGAAACCGTTTTTGTCGAGGCATATAGCTTCGTCCACGCCAGTTATGTTGGCTTCCAGTTTGGCGAGGATGCTATTCAGATAATTTAACGATTTAACCTCGTGGGTTGTAGCATCAACTGGATCTCTTTTCACCCATGAGATCATCGCTGTTATGCCTTCTTTCCTCTTGCCTTCACCATGCAGTTGTATTAATGGTTCTGCGATTATGATAACGGTGGGCTTGGTGCACTTCCTTGGATCTAATCCGAGGTCTCCCACTCCTCTTGTGACAATGAGGCGTATATATGCATTCTTGAGGTTGTTTTTCCTCAGGGTGTCTAAAACAGCTTTCTTGACTCCATCTTTTGTCAATGGTATTTGCAGCATAAGGGTTTTTGCTGATCTGTAGAGGCGGTCTATGTGGTCATCTAGTTTGAAGACTATGCCTTCGTAGGCTCTTATTCCTTCAAAAATTCCGTCACCATAGAGCAAACCGTGGTCGTAAACTGACACTTTTGCCTCTGATTTTGGGTAGAACTTTCCATCAATGTAAACGCGCAGTTCTCCTTTCACTTATTATCTCTCCCAAGACAGAATATGTATGCAACTTCAGATTCTCTTTTATGCTTTTTGGCAAGAAAAAAAGAACGCCTGAGTATCCATCCAACCATAACTAGGAAACTTCTTGCGCAAACAATATGAAACCTACAAAGGAGGAAATCACAAGTATGATTCCTCCGATGACTAGGAGGAAGAGGCTGGCACTCCAGAAAACAATGGTGCTCAGAATCCAGCTTTGCATGGCGTGGAAGGGTCCAATCCATGGGGATTTCCAAATCCAATTCCAAAGGCTAAGAAAGAGAACTAATGAACCGACAAACAAGCTGATTCCATAGATCAACGCATTGAGCGATAGAAAGCCGTGAGTTAACGGTTTTTCTCCGTTTTGACTTGAGGAAAACAGGTTGGCAAGAGCTGCAATTGGACCTAAAATGACCACAATGCCCTCTAGCGTGGCCATTGACATGAATGGACCAGTGAACGGAACACCCCATTCAAAGACAAGGTCGAGAACAGAGGTGTTGTATATGAATCGCGCTATGATAACGCCTCCTAGAACTCCTATCAATGCTCCACACATCTTGAATGGGAACGAAGGCATCATGTACAAAACAACACTCACCATGATGAGTACTGAGCCACTGAGTATCAGTAGCGCGTCCAAATTTGCCTCTTGAATCAGCAACACAGAACCCACACCCAAGCAGAGGAGATAGAATGATGCCACGATTGTACCGAGAAAGACAACGCCTCTAGCCAGGTTTCTCCCATAGTATTGAATCGCCCCAATAACAAACAGCAACCCCAGAATCATCAAGGCTATTGAAGCCAACATGAACAATACTCTACCCGAAAATTCTGAGACAACTTGTTGAGAAGCAATTTCCAACTGAAGAACTGAGTAACCCAGCAGTATTGTCACAGGCACATTGACCAGAATGAACCCTATTCCTAGAACTGTGAAAGCTATGAGAATCAGCTTTTGGTGAAGCGATTCTGTACTAACTGTTCTCGTTTTCGTTGATTCCGAGTTCCTACCCACACTCAGACCCCAGACCAAGTTCTGTTGAATTGCTAACTGGGCAGTTTGCCTGCACTATTTAGACCAGACAGCTTTTAATGTTTGTTGCATTATTGAATCCTAGAAAGAAGACTGAGGTCTCTTTGAGAGATGTCTTGGAAGAGTTGAAGGCTGAAAAGGCTTGTTTCTCGTCTTCTCCTTTACCATTTCTATCAGTTTCGGAAGACGTAGCTTCATAATCGTCCTGGTTTCTCGGTCTCGAACGGGTAAGACACCTGAGTCAATTTCCTTCTGTCCGATAACAACGATGTAATTGATCCACTCAGTTTCGGCTTCTCTAACTTTCTTTGGCAACGTTAATGCGCGGTCGTCAACGTCCACTCTTATACAGTTTTTCTCAAGTTCATCTGCAACTTTGTTTGCCTCGTTGAGAAAGTCCTCTGAAACTGGTATTACTCTTGCTTGAATGGGGGCGAGCCACAGAGGTAGGCGTGGTGGATCAAGTTTCAGCGCTGTGTCAAAAACCGTGAATATGTAGCGCTCTATCCCGCCTAGAATTGCAATGTGTAAGATTGGCGGATAGATTTCCTCCTGTTTTTCGTTAGCATATTTTATTCCGAACCGCTTTGCGTTGCCCATGTCGATCTGAACTGTGGCGATTTCTCTAGACCTCTTTAGTTCATCAGTTACATGATGCTCCACATTTATGACCCAATAGTACTTCCTTTCCGGAACAAAGTGAAGCAAAACAGGATACTTCTCTATCTTAGCCATTTTCTTAAAGAAATCCCTGTTCTGTTCAAAGAAACTCTTGGTTATATTGTAGAGGGAGACGTACTCGTTTCCTAGCTCTCGCATCTTTTCATGAATTTTCTCATGAACTTTGAGCGTTACTTCCTTGGCATGTTCCAGATCTCGGCAGAAGATGTGATAGTCTGGCATGTAGAATCTTCTGAGGCGAAATCCCAGTAGACACTCACCTGATTGCTCTAAGCGATAGCTGTCTGCTATTTCGAACATTCCAAAAGGTATCTGCTTGTAGCTGATTTGCCAATCCTTTAACATGGAAAACTGTTGGAAGCACGCGGCATATTTCAATATGAAATCTTCATCATCAACATGAATTGTGTAAAGTCTTTCGCCAAACAGATCCGCATGTTCTCTAATAGCTGGAACATCAAGACTGAACAGATTAGTTCCTTTTATTGAAAAACTTGGAATGCTTAGTTCGTTAACGCTTCGCCATGCATATTCGCCGACTAAGTCAACTATCAAAGCCGCCTTGGGTCCGTAACGCATGTGTCCAGAGTCAGAGGCCGACTCCCATTCAAACCCAAATCGTTTCAATATGCCTATGATTCTTGGGTCTCCACCCGGTGCTTTCTCTCTGAAAACTTCTTTTTTCACAAGCAATCTAAGGTCTTCTTCGTCTTTCTTGAACTGGTATTGGTCTGGTTGAATTGTTTCACCGTCAAGTGTTAGCAGCAGATATTCCGGTTTTGGCGTTTTCCACTTTGGCTTTTTCTTCTTTGTGACCTCTTTCGGCAAAATGACCTTTGATTGTTCGGCTAGAGGATGTCCTTTAATTGAAAGAGAGAATTGTTTACACCAGCCAAAAGGAGTTCGATAGGTCTCTAGACCGCTTTCTCTAGCGTATTTTTCCATTGCCTTCAAAACCGCGAGAGCTTTGAGTGGTTTGGCTAGGTTGCTGCTTAAGTGAGCGTATGGGTAGATTAGAACTCGATTGGCTTTCAGTTTAGCTAGTGAAGCCTTAACTTCATCTATCGCCCGTTTGGCGACAACATCGTTATCTCTTTTTTCAACGCTGGTAAACAGAACAACAATGTCCTCAAACCTCTTCGCTTTCTTCTCTGTTTTTTCAGCTATCGCTACTTCCTTCTTTATCGGTTTGTATTCTATGAAGTTTGAGTGCAATTGGAGGATTCTCATGTTTGTCACCTTTCTTACTTCTTGGAAGACATGGCAAACGCGCCATCCATTGATAAAAGAGTTTTCCACAGATTAGTTTTGCGTTAGAGTCAGTGCGGTCATGGTGCTCCATGTCTCCACTTTTCCAGCATTCTCTCCTTTTTTGTCCCCCTCTTGAACTCCTTGTAATGCTCTTTGCATAGATATGCTCGTCTTGCTTCGCCTATTTTGAGTCCTGAGGCTGACACTTTGTCAGCTGGTAGCGAACGAATCGCGTCTTTTTCACATCCAGTCACAGTGCATTTGATGCCTTTTGCCACTCGTCCCAAGTCCCAGCCTCCCAACTCTACATATTAGATGCTGAGTTGTTTAAGTCCTTTTTTATAGATTCTTTCTGCCCTCGCGTAAACTTCTCTCTTTTCTCCGATTACGGCTGGTCCTATACCTTCAACAGCAAAGGAAGATGCGGCGGAGCCGACACACGCACACCATAATAGTTCTTTTCCTTGAACGTATTCAGCGAGGAAGGCGCCAATGAAAGCGTCGCCAGCTCCAGTTGGATCTTGGAAAACTTTAGGTTTGCACGCGGGTATGTGATAGAAGCTGTCGTCTGCGAGTAGGATTGTTCCCTTCATGCCTCGTGTTACCATAATTATCTTTGCACCATAGCTTCGAATTTCTCTCATGGCTGATGACAGCTCTCTTAGTCGTGTCAGGATTCTGATTTCGCGACTTGAAGACTTGTATATGTCAATTTGCGCAAGCGCTTTGTTGGTTTTCCATGGTCTTAGATGCGTGTTTCCTTTCTTGTCAAAGAAGCGGATGAATCCTTGGGGGTCAAGTGATAAGATTTCTGTTCCTTTGCGAAGTTTGGTGAGAACCATGTTCTGAATTTCGTTTGCGATTGGGGCTATGTGAACTGCTTTGGTTTGTAAGGAGTCGGGTATGTCAAACGGAGAGATGTGTGGGGCAAGGGTTTTTAGCTGAAGTTTTCGTTTTCCGTTCTTGTATGTTAGGGTAAACTTCGTTGTTTTCGCGCCGTTGACTTGTTTTAGTTTGGAAAGGTCAACGCCATTGGTCTTTAACCATTCTAGATGGCTGTTCTGAAAATCTTCTCCTACTTTGGAGATTACTGAAACTTTGGCGCCAAGTTTAGCTGCTGCAATAGAAGTGTAGGTTGCTGGTCCGCCTAGAGTGGGCTTTGGCGTGGCGATTTTTGGTGACGATATGAAATCTATGGCGAAGTGCCCAACTGTTACTAGGTCAAACATGCAAGTTCTGCTTCCTGACATGTCTATTAATTTGCGGTGCAATAATTAAGGGCGACCTGAAATGTGCACTGTAATTCTGTTTCTTCTGGGCATGGACTTGGCGTGACTACGCTTTTTGCTTCAGTACTGGGAAGATTGTTCCTAAAGTTGATTCAGATTCGAACATTGCCGCTTTGCTAAATTTGAGAAAAGACGCATAGAAGTGGTTATAAACTGCCTTTACATTCATTATGCTTGAGTTGGTAAACTGTGCCGGTGAAGAGGAAAAGCCGCGGAAGGACTAAAGGCGGCAAAGGTAAAGGTGCACTTGTGCAGTGTTGCCAGTGTGGAGGGCTTGTTCCTCAGGACAAGGCCAAGAAGGTTTCTCGTAGGGTCTCATTGATTGAGCCTGTGTTGGCCCGGGAGCTTCGGCAGAAAGGTGCTTATCTTCCGTCTCGTGTTGACACCAGGTATTACTGTGTTTCCTGTGCTGTGCATCGGGGTATTGCGAAGGTTCGGGCGAGAGGCGACCGGAAGGCGCGTTGGAGACGGGGTAGACGTCCTTCTCGTTAGACTATTCCTATTAAT
>JASFPO010000067.1:0-10699 GCA_050115935.1 Candidatus Bathyarchaeota archaeon
CTGCACATAATAGAGAGTCACAAGAATGATCCTATCTATGAAGCCAAGAGAACCAAGCAGCTCTTAGAGTCTACGGATAAGTCTTTGAACGCAAGCATAACCGTCACAGATTTTGACCAGCTAATCCGAAATCACCTGATTAGTAATAGTCAGCAGAGAATCAGTGAAACAGCAATAAGTGAGAAGATTGGTGAAACTTGGAAAGATATCAAAGAAGGAAAAGTGAACCCAGCCGTTTTTATTGAGAACGCAGATTCAATGCGGAAGCGATTGAGTAAATTAGTTGGGAATTTTGGCGCTAATAATATCGCCTATAGTGGACCTGAATGCGGTCTCAAGAGCTTCCCAACTTATGAATGTGCTCTTGAATGTTTGAGAAGAGTGGCAGACGTCACTAGAGCTTGATGACTGTCTAATTCAAGATGTATGTTGAGCCCACCTGCAAGCACAATCGTAGAGTATGCTCCATCCTCTTTTAACCATTCATGTTATGACAAGAAGCCAAAATCTGACAAATGATCACGCAGATCGCAATCATGTAGTTATGAATATAAGAATTCAATTTCGGCATCTGTGTGTGCAGGGTGGATTGCGATTAACACTTGTCTGAGAGAAGCCTTAACCAACTGAATAGGGATCTTCTTCACATCTTCTTTGTATTCTGGGATAATCTTGCTTACTTTAGCGATTTCCGTATCGTCAACGTTATACATTCGTGAGGCTTGCTCAAAAAGACGTATTGCTTTTTGAATGAGCATCAAATAATGGGTGAGTTGTGGAGACAAGTATCTGGAATATTTGATTTCTACATCGCTCAGCGCTCTTGCCACACTTAAGAAGAACTCCAAAGACTCGCCATTCATGAGTATCGGCAACATCTTCTCATTAAGTCTTATCGGTTTTGAATCCAAAAGCTTGCATAGTTCAGCAAAACCAGCTTTCTTTCTGTCTTCCTTGTCTTCAATGCGATGGAGCGAGAACCTAGTTGCCAAACCATCTTCACTGTGCCATAAGATTTTGGAAAACAATGTGCCCATATGATATGCAATGCTCATATACACTGAATCTTTCACGCTTCTCCACTGACTTCTCTCTCTCAATGTGAACAGCAAACCCAGAAAAACTATTGTGAGCACCATGAAAATTGAACTTGTAAGAAGATTCACTCCCAGATTGTATTCTATGATTTCATATGGCACAAGCCAAAGCCCCAAAAGCAGAGCAGATCCAAAGAATGCTACGATCAGAATAGTCAGATATGTTCTCTCAGATATCATGTTTTCGCAAGATCCCCCGACACCAGTCTAGTCCATGGATATCTAAAGTCTCTTCCTTAAATCTTTAATGCAACCATGAAGTAACCTTAATTCCATCCACAAGTCATCATATATGCAGAGAGGTGTTGATGTGAACCGAACTGTTATCCAAAAACACACAAGTAAGATTATCAGGGGCTTCATCAGTGAGGTGGAAGCTCTGAAGGATTTCGCCAATCCCGAGCTTAAAGGTCGACTGAGAGAGCTTTTCACGTCGAAAATACTCAAGAAGTTTCTTACTGAGCAGTTTGGTGTAGGTAAGGGAGCAATTATCAATCAGAGGGGAGAATACAGCAAAGAGATCGACATTGTCATCTATGACAACCGAATACTACCGCCTTTCATAGAAGAACAAAAAATAGGCGTTTATCCAGCCGAGTCTGTGTTAGCCGCTATAGAGGTAAGAAGCTGGATCTCCAAAAATGACATAAAGGAATTATGTAACTCCGCCAAGCAATTATATAGCCAGATTTACCATCCTGCTTCCAGCATATACCCACATTTCCCAAGGATGAGACCTCTTTGCAGCCTCGTAGGATTTTATGATCGAGAGATATTCAAGAATAAGAGCAAACAGGAAATCCTCAAGTGGATGATGAACAATGCTAAGCCATTATTTGGCGTTTGTCTCGTCAACAAGTTCTCGTGGTTGAATGTGGTGAAACCTGAAGGCTCGTTGAAAATGGTTGATGAGTATAATGAAGAAACCAAAGCATTTGTTGCAGTGTTGCTTGACAATATCAGAACTTTTTCTCAGATTAGGTATCTCACTCTCATGGAACAGAAACATAAGGATTGGCTGGGCATCTATACAAGAGATCAGACTGGCATTAGGAAGTTTTTTGAAGGAGTGAAACCTGCCTAGGCTCAGAGCTTGTTTTTGATTTAAGAAATCCCAGAAAGCGGCTTCTTCCTTTCACCATTCCGCTAGCGAATTGCTAATCTGAAGCTTATCATCTTATTAGCCTCTTGCGAGCGGGTGAGTGAGACAGTGGATATATGAAGAAGAAAGAGGAAGGAGAGAGAAGTGGATGGAGGGGTGGAAGGGTTTGGGTTAAAAGTTTAATGCACCCTCAAAGAAATGATGAAGCATGCGTGCAGAAGAGAAGAATGGAGGAATAGGGGTGACAACGGTTCTAGTCCATCCGTACAGATACAAAAATGATGAGCTAGAATATCTTTTGATAAAAAGAAAGAGAGTTGCCTATAATTGGCAGGGCGTAAGCGGTTCAGTAGAAGAGAACGAAACTACTGAAGAATGTGCAATAAGAGAACTCTTCGAAGAGACAGGGTATATTCCAGCTTCCGTTACTCCCATTAATCTTCCAGCTGATTTTCATGAAGGGACAGAAGGTAAAGGGGAAATATGGGAAGGACATTATAATGGAGATTCATACATTAAGCTCCAGAAGGATACTCTCTTCATAGCTAGAATTGATCAAAAAAAGGATCCTGTTCTCAATCCGGAAGAGCATACTGATTGGATTTGGTGCAAATATGAAAAGGCTTACGAAATCATAAAGTGGGATCTTGAAAAGAGATTTTTGCGATATATCAATAACATGCTAATAACTGGTGAAATAAAAGAAAAATGATTTTGCATGCATACTTTTCTTTCACCATCCCGTTAAAGATTAATGAAGCCCTCAGATATTTTCTAGAGAAGTGTCTCCAATGCGCGAAATGCTACAATGCCCCACTGTACACGAAGCATTGCTCTATAAGAAGCTCAGAGGAGACAAGGTGAAATGCAGCCTGTGCGAGAGAAGATGCGTAATCCTTCTAGGCAACAAAGGTATCTGCAAAACAAGAATAAACATTGATGGCACACTGTATACGCTTGTTCACGGAAGCCTGAGCGCGTTGGAAAGCCGACCTATCGAGATTAAGCCGTTCTTCCACTATTGGCCTGGCTCCACAGCGCTCACCTTCTCCACGTGGTCATGCAACTTCGACTGCATCTGGTGTCAAAATCATCATCTATCAAAGACCGCACCAAACCCCGTTGACGCAGGTTCCTATACTCCAGAAAAGATTGTTCAAATGGCAAAGCGTTTCGGAGACGAAGGACTGTGCGCCAGCTTTCAAGAGCCAACCTTACTAACTGAATGGGCACTTCCACTGTTCAAATCAGCTCAGAAACAAGAACTTTACTGTTGCTACGTTTCAAACGGTTACCTGACAACCGAAGCGCTGAAGCTGCTCAAAGAATCGGGCATGGACGGGCTCAAGATCGATGTCAAAGGAGACAAGAAAACCTACGAGAAATACTGTGGCGGAGCCGATGTCGAGAAGGTTTGGAAAAAGGCTCGCAAAGCCAAAAAGATGGGTTTTCACGTGGAAATTGTTAATCTAGTTGTCACCGGCGTCAATGACGACGAAGAATGCCTGCGATGGATCATAAAGAAGCATCTCAAAGCTGTTGGGCCACAGACCCCGCTGCACTTCACGCGTTATCGTCCAGCTTACAAGTTTCGCAATCCATCTACAAAGGTTGAAACTTTAGAAAAAGCATACAGCATGGCGAAAGAGGCAGGAGTTCTTTATCCCTATCTTGGAAACGTTCATGGTCACAAATATGAGAATACCTACTGCCCAGACTGCGGAGAGAAGCTTATCCAGAGGCGAGGCTACACGGTTGTCCAATATAGAGTCACCGAAGACAAAAAATGTCCCAAATGCTATCGATCTGTTCCAATCCGAGGCGGCCATATCAAAAAATGGCACTTCCTACTCTAAAGCCAAGCAGTAATGCTCGTCTAGACTCCGCCATTCTCCCTATGTAGTCGGTCGTCTTTCAACTAGTAACTTTTCTATTTTCCCCAGCCTCTTCTCGATAGAATCAAGTCTACCCAGTATCTGTTTAAGCACTTTGCCGACGTCTTCTGTTGGAACCAGAGGCATCGGTGTTGGCGACGGCCACCTTCTCTCTTCAGGTCTTTCCGGGCGTCTTGGCAATATTGGCGGTGGATATGCTGCGTTATCTTCTCCACTGGATTCACTCATTTAAGGTCCCTAAGAAGGATTCGCTTTTACGTTATTTAAGTAATTACTATCACAACACCCACAAAAACGGAGCCTATTGTTTGCTTTGGTAAAAGAACAGTAGCATTTTTTCAACGGTGATACTTAAAAGTGAGAATAAGATTATATTTCAATCTCACGCCTGCTATTGGAAAATCGGGCGAAAACCGCTTTAAGAGCGTAAATTTTACTTCCTCTGAGTTGGTGTTACTGCGCTTCCCTTTCTTATCATCTTTGCATTCAAGTTTTTCGTGAACTAACATTACATTTAGTTCAAAATTCAACAAAAAGTCATGCTCCAGAGCTCCTTGTAGCTATTTCTTGCTTTACCGTCTAACTTAAAAGTGCATTAAACCCTATTACTTGGTTGATTTGCCCCTGAAAAACGTGGTTACTCTTGAGTTTAAAGTTGCATCGGATGCAGCTTCCTAGAGAAGTATTCGTAGGAAACAACACCCTAGAGCTAATAGGTGACATCTGCAGGAAACTTGGCTTCTCAAAGTCTGCTCTCATTGTCACAGGCTCCAACACAAAAACGGTTGCTGGCCAAAAAGTCATGGATCTATTGGCCGACCACGGTATGGATGTCGACTGCGCAATTGTAACCTCCTCAACAATTGAAGACCTAAGAATCGTTAAAGAGAAAATCAAAGAATTGCAGCCACAACTTGTTCTCGGAGTTGGAGGAGGAACAAAAATCGATGTTGCCAAGCTAAGCTCAGCAAACCAGAACGTTCCATTCATCAGTGTGCCAACCACAGCTTCACATGACGGAATCGCAAGCCCCCTCGGCGCCATTAAGGGACTAAACAAACCCTTCTCTGTGATGGCGCAAGCACCTATGGCCATCGTTGCCGACACACAAGTCATTATGCATTCACCCTACCGCCTAATAGCCAGCGGATGTGGAGACACCATATCTAAGCTGACAGCTGTTCGAGACTGGCGACTGGCTCACGACAAGAAGAACGACTATTATGGAGGATACGCCGATAGCTTAGCTTTGATGAGCGCTCAGCTAGTGATGAAAAGCGCTGATACCATTAAGCCCAAAGACGAACAAGGACTACGAGTCCTTCTAGAAGCTTTAATTAGCTGCGGTGTAGCCATGAGCATTGCAGGCAGCAGCCGACCAGGTAGCGGCTCGGAACACTTGTTCAGTCATGCCTTGGATTTGATTGCCTCTCAGCCCGCTTTGCATGGTGAACAATGTGGTGTCGGGACAATTCTGATGGCACGCTTACATCATATCAACTGGAAGAGGATCAAGGAAAAATTGCGCATGGTAGGCGCTCCCACAACAGCCAAAGAACTCGGCGTGAAGCCTAAACATGTGATAGAAGCCTTAGTAAAGGCATACACGGTAAGGCCAGAGAGATATACCATACTCGACGAAAAAAGACTAGACCCTGATTCTGCTGAGAAGCTCGCAAGAGCTACTGGAGTAATAGACTAGTCCATATCGCCTTTTGAAGCTGAAAGAGTGAAAGGGAAGATCGGAGCTACAATTTCGCTAGCTTCACCCAAGACAAGACTTCTTCAATTGTGGGTTTCTCAGACTCTGAGATTTTTTCCTCTGCGACATAGGTTTTGGCAACTTCCGATAGCTTTCTGCTGAGTTCAAATGGATCCTGTTCAGCCAGTTCCCTTCTGTTGGTAACGCCTGCATGTTCCAGAAGCTCTACATCTGTTTTGTTGATGCCAGGGATCATCAGTAGTTGAGCTGTTCCCTGTAGGCGCTCAGCTGTCTCTCTGGTTAGACGGGTTTTTTCATCAATTATGGCAGGATCTGCTGTGAGAAAATCTCCAACGTTAGTTATTTCCATGGTCTCAAGCTCCTCTGCGAGACGTGGACCAATTCCTCTCACGTCCTTTGGACTGCTGTCACTAGCCAGTTTTGGCTGTGGAAGTGCTAATGCAGTTTCTAGGTTTTTCAGCCCTGTTTTCATTTCAGCTAGGTCGGCTGTTACTTTCTCAATTGTCCTTGCGCTTCTGTTGCTTGAACGACCCACTCTTCTTATGACTTCCTCATGTCTCGCAAGTGTTGCCAATACTTCTTTTCCAACGCCGTCGATTCTTGTTTCTATCGCTGGGGGTAATTCTCGGCTAACCTTTTGAATCGCCTTTTGCTGTTTTTCAAGCGTGTCTAGCATTTCTTCTCCCATACGCTGTAAGCCTGTGCTCAGGGTTTCAAAGGACTTCTCGTTAGCTCGCTTTTGAGCCTCCATTCCCTCTTGCAGATTAGTCCCGATGTTTCTTATGGATTTGTTGCTGGCTTCCAGGCCTTCTTCTAACGCTGTTTTGTTAGTTGCAATATGGCTGTCTACTGTAGCAAGCATTTCGATAAGATCTGGATCCAGTGGTGGCTTACGGAACGCCATGATTGCGGTGCACCCCAAGAGAATGAAACTGGCAACCACAGATATCCAGAAGTAAAGCTTCACTTGCATTCTGCCGGTGAATTGACCGATGAGATATGGGTCAAATTCATAATCGCTACCGTTCAATGTCCACAGTAGTGAGGCGTTAAAGGCGTTCAGAAATGCGAGAAAAGCTAAGAATCCAAGTATCCAGACTACTATCCCCTTCTTCAAATAAGCAGACATGCGCATTCCCCTTTTCTTCGTTTCCTATTATTTGCGGTGCATGTGCTATTAAAAGTATGCACAGGTGTCTCCTCTACACCCATCTCTCCCGATTAGGAACAAAACACGCTATCATGACAGATAGACACTTCAGCGTGAAAGTTTAAGTAGAAAATCCGCGTTATGCCTTTGGAAGAAAGCGTCATAGAGGACAAAATCTTTGCAAGTTGACCTTGTTCTATATAATGGAAAAATCTTCACTCCCAAAGGATTTGTAGCCGCTGGTGTTGCAATTGACAAGGGTCGAATTTTCAAGATAGCTAAGGAAACAAATCTTCCTGAGGCTTCGTCAAGGATGAACTTGAACGGACACCTTGTATTGCCTGGCTTAATAGATTCCCATGTGCATCTACGTGACCAGGAACGTGCTTATAGAGAGGATTTCTTCTCTGGAACTGCAGCGGCGGCGGCTGGTGGATTCAGTATGGTTATTGATATGCCCAACAACAAGCCAGTAACGATGAGTGTTCAATCTCTAAGAGAACGCATGAACCTTGTCAAGAAAAGAGCGATTGTAAACATCGCTTTCTATTCGGCCTTTCCAGAGACCCTGAGAGAGATTGAAAGCGTTATAATGGAAGGCGCCATAGGGTTCAAGTTATACCTTCTAGAAGGCGTTGGAGGGCTGAACATCGACGACGATGCTTCAGTGCTTCGAGCTTTCAAGGAAGTTGCAAAGGAAAGAGTTCCGATCGCGGTGCATGCTGAAGACAGGAAGGCATACGAAGAAAAAGTGAAAAGAATGAGAAATGAAAACCGTGATGACATTGACGCTTTTCTGGAAGCCCATTCTTCAGATGTTGAAGTTAAAGCAGTGCAGCGTATGATCCGTTGTGCGAAGGAATCTGAAGCACATGTTCACTTTTGTCATGTAAGCTCAGCTAAAAGTCTTAGTCTAATTAGGAGAGCCAGAGACGTTGGAGTCAGCATTACATGTGAGGTTACGCCGCATCATCTTCTCTTGACTTCCGATGACTTGAAGCGCTACAGGAATTTGGCGGTTACCATTCCGCCTGTGCGAGCGAAGGAAGACATGGAAGTGCTTTGGAAAGCTGTGAAGCAAGGATTGATTGATACTTTGGGTTCTGATCATGCTCCACATGCGATAGAAGAAAAGAAACCTTTGTCTATATGGAAGGTGAAGCCTGGCATTGCTGGACTGGAGACAACGCTGCCTCTGATGCTTACTCAAGTGCATGCTGGACGATTAACTATGGCAGAGCTTGTTCGGTTGACTTCTGAGAGACCAGCAGAAATATTTCATCTAAAGGACAGAGGAGCTTTGAGTGAAAAGTACTACGCGGATTTGGTTGTGGTGGACTTTAAGCGAGAACATAAGATTGATTCATCAGATTTCCATTCAAAAGCGAAATTCTCACCTTTTGACGGGTGGAAAGCCAAAGGTAAGCCCGTGAAAACCTTTGTCAATGGTCTTTTAGTCATGGATGAAGGAGAAATCGTAGCTAAGCCTGGAACTGGGCAAGTCATAAGGTGAAAAAGTTGAAGTTTCTCACTGATGGCATGCTCGGAAAATTAACCCGTTGGCTTCGAATGCTAGGGCAGGACGTTGAGTACACTGACTCAATGGCTGACAAATTGCTGATTCAGAAAGCAAAGAAATCAAACCTCGTCCTGCTAACACGGGATCTTCAGCTTTTCCAGCGTGCCATAGCTCGAGGTACAGAAGGGTTTCTCATCGAGGGCACAAATGAAGTTGAAAACTTGGCCAGCCTAGCAAAACGATTTAAGTTTGAACTTGAGATCGACTTGAAGACTTCCAGATGCCCCAAATGTAATACTCAGATTCGATCTGTTTCTAAAGAGAGCATTATTGATAGAATTCTAGAATCAACTTCAACCTACTACCATGAATTCTGGGAATGCCCCAACTGCAAGCAAATCTACTGGCAAGGCGCCCACTGGGAAAGAATTGAGGAAACCTTGAGAGAAGCTAGAAAGGTGTTGAAGACAAAAGCTTGACACATTCCTTTGCTCTTGTAGAGGTGTCAAAAATGATATGCTTGCTTATCTTGTCTACCTCGACCATATGGTATGGGTTGGTAAGACTCTCGCCAACGACACATTCTTCACCAGGATGAATCTTCTCCACCTTAACAACTATCGATAGACCGGTGTCTATCACTTGTTTGACTTCTATTTCGTATCCTGTAGTAAGACATGTGCCCATGAACACCGCAATAACTGTTTTCTCTGAGAAGTCTATCTCATGTAAAGGGTCTTGTGGGTACATAATCTGCTGATGTTTGCTCCAGATGTGTGCCCATTCGTCGCCATCTTGAATAACGCAATATTCTTGGTTTGTGAGTCCAGACCATATTCCCTTGCTAATGGTTTTAAATTCCATTCTTGTTCCTGTGCCAATCATCCCAAAAGTATGAAGAAGTAGAAATGCAATAACCATAACTACAGAGACACTCAATACGAATAGATATCTTCTCTGCATTTTCTTGCCTCATTAGAATCCAGAAGGATATGGTATTTAATTCTACACATTAGAACAGACAATCACCACAAGTTTGAGCACAGCAAATTTACTCAAAATGTGGTGTGTGTCTTCCAGAGCAACAACATGAAAATTGGTTTGATGATGCGCGATATTTCAAGGGGATAAAAAGAGATTCTTCTTCATCGTATTCATTAAGCTCTGATGTGCACACAAGAATTCCCATTTCTCTTTAGCATTTTAGGTCTTCAACAGGGTGTTTGCTATATCCTTTAATTTTAGGGTCGCTTTGTTGGTGAACATTCCAGCGATCCCTGAAATCCCAGCGACTCCGTAGATATTGATTGCCGATGGATCCGCACCCAAGCTCAAAAACCCTGCTCGCAAGAGGAAATAGAGCGAAAGGGCAAGTCCAACTCCTATGAAAGGTCTTGTGGCGTACCATACAGTCCATCGCTTTTCTAGGTCTCTCTGCGACCTGTGCCAGGAGATTGAACCAATTGAGTGGACGAATGCACCTATGATTCCCGCAAAGACAACAACTAGGAGCAACGTCAATTCAGCATTCAGATTTAATGCAAGTAAACCGCGAAAGAGATTAACGGTGCGATTCTGTGTTAGGGAGATGGCGTCTGGCCACACACCCAGAATCATGTAAATCGAAATCGAACCTAGAACTATATGGTAAACAAGCAGAATCATCATGGTTGATCTTCCCATTGGTGGGTGTGGTTTTCCACTCAATTTGATTCTCCTCTTTGGTCTAGTTCAGCCTATAACGGCGCAGATATTGTATATGGCGCACTAAATATAAGTTACACCTCAAAACGCCCCAGTGTTTTGACTAGTAGTTGAGACAGACGAAAGACAGACAGGCACTAGAGGAGGATTGCTTGAAAGGTGAGCGCCAAAATTGATGATGGGGAAGAAATATGGCTGTGGTTGAGCGCAAAAAAGGTTCACGTAGTTTGAGTGGTTGCCTTATGCGTGCTCACAAGTGTGCCCAGAAAAAGTTATATGAGAACTGCAAATAAGGAAATGTTGAGGGCATTATGTTAGAAAAGCGCAGTAAAAGGGACAAAATGCATCTCACCAATTTGATAGGCAAACGAAGTAACAGCACTCCAAACTTTGCACTTCTCATTGGAGCCGGTGCATCGGTTTCAAGCGGCGTAAAGCTAGCGTCTCAAATGATTGCTGAATGGCGGGGACAATTGTATAAGCAGTCAAGAAGCAGGAAACCATTTGAT
>JASFPO010000068.1:0-10620 GCA_050115935.1 Candidatus Bathyarchaeota archaeon
CATTAAAGATTTAAGGCGAAACCCTCAATTTGGTGAACTGCGCAAAAGACTGTTTGTAAGTGTGATACCGAACGTTAAGGAGGGAGCGTGCGAATACGTTGGTAGATGTTGTGTACTTTCTGAAAAAGTACTCGTTTTGGATGATTCTCGGATTTGCCCTTTCCGTTGCCATCAGCTTTGTTATAGCATCCGTTCTAGTGGAAACATATGGGAAGGCACTGGGGCTCATTATCCTTCGCACGCTAGGAATATACGGCTTAGCCATCTTTGTGTACGTATTCATGCGGATTCTGAAAAAGAAAAGACGATAGTTCGTAGTGTGTGTGCATTAAAGATTCAAGGAGAGAACTTCCGGTTGCTTCATCTTGCTTGATATTCATGTTCTTCTGTAGACTATGACTGCTAGTAGTGTTGTTACAATGAATCTAGGCAAAGTCTTAGCTAACAGAAACTCTGCTAAAGAAAGTTCAAATACTATTCTTTAGTTCTATTTTTCTACGAGATTGCCAATACAAATTGAAGCGATTTTGTTTAAGAGAAGCAATGGGAAAATTCAGTATCTGATGTTAAAATGGCGAAGAAAGAACCATCCAGAAATGGGGCAATTCTGGCAACCAATAACTGGTGGTTTAGAAGAAGGAGAAACCAAAATGGAAGCTCTGAAACGAGAAATCCGAGAAGAAACTGGAATAAAGAACTTCATGAAGATAATGGAAGATGTTCACTATTATGAACATAGAGACCTTTCTCTCATCGAGTACTTCAAGAAGCATGGGCAGACATACAAGTATTTGCCAGCATACGCATTCGGTGTGGAGGTGTCTTCAGACGAGGAAGTTGTTCTGGATGGAAAGGAACATTCTGAATTCAGATGGTGTAGTTTTCAAGAGGCTCTAAAATTACTTAAAGGATCGTATTATGATCATAGTGAATCTTTAATGAAGCTAAATGAAATTCTGAATGTGCCAAAGTAAACATATCTCACTTTTGCTTTCAGTTTTATGACTTGTGGAAGAAACTAGAAAAAAGAGAGGGAGTATATTGTTGCGTTTTCGGTTCTTCAACTCTCTTTTTCAGCTACCATTACTATTCTGTTTGATTTGGTTTGCTCAAAAGGTTCTTTGAGGCATGAGCCGTATACTTCTTGGATTGCTAATCCTAGTTTTTTGTATAGCTTCTTGAATTCTTGTAGGCTGTAAAGCCGATGATCAAAGGTTATTTCATCTATTTTCCTGCTTTTTTTGTCTATGAAGATCCAGCGGGTAATGTTTCTCTTGTTTTCCCAGTTGAAAGAACGTTCTGCTAACATGTAGAAATCGTCTCTTTCATCCCAGTGTTTGTCTTGGAAGTTTGTGATGATCCACTCGGGATTACCTATATCTATTATAAATGTTCCCTTTTCCTTCAAAACTCTGATAATTTCTTTGAGAACTACCTCATTTTCTTCTTGAGAGAAGAATCCAAAACTTGTCCAGAAATTGATTGCACTGTCAAAGAGGCTTGGACGCAATGGAAGATGTCTCATGTCACAACATATAAGCCAAAGGTTTTCTGCACCAGCTTCTCTTCCTCTTCTTTTTGCTTGAACCAGTAGGTATTTGCTCAAGTCCAAGCCAATAACTTGTCTCTTGAATGAAAGTGGTATGGAAAGCCTACCTGCTCCGCAACAGTGATCCAGTATTAGTCCTTTTTTCAAGGCACTCTCAAGAAACTGTATCTGTTTTCCTGTCAGTTCCTTTCTCAAGGCAGATAGGTGCAGAAAGTATTTTCCGAGTTCACCTTTGAACATGTCATGATACCATTTACCCATTTATCTTCCTCACACTCAATTCTGCAAGAAGTGAATATAAAAGCGTCACCAGCTAGAATTAAGGTTACCTTATTGTTGCATTAAAGATTGCGCGCACGCGCATGTGGAAGAAATTAAGGTTACTTTATGGTTGCATTAAAGATTTAAGGAGACTTCTGTGCTTATGTCTGCGCTTGGGGCTTTAGGTAAGGCATAAAAATCTATGTCAATCACAGGGACAATATGTGATCTAGGTTGCCTGAATACTGCTCAAGATGTCGTGAGAAACTGGCTCCAGATTCAAATTTCTGTCCCAAGTGTGGCTTGGTTCTGCGGAAACTCGTTGAAACAACAGCTAAGAAATCTGGGCTTTTGACTGTTGGTGGAATTCTGGCAATAGCTGGGGCAGGTCTTAGTGTTTTTAGGGGGGCTTTTGGTCTCCTATCCTTGATTGGAGCAATAAAAGCTATTCAGGGCGGCGTTGGATTCATTCGTCGCCCATATGAGGATGCTTTGCTTGTTGCTGGCTTGTTTGGTTTGATAGGATTTGTCTTTGGGTTAGCGGGTGGAATAAAGGCTCTAAGAAGGAAGCAATTCGCGTTTTCTATGGTTGGCATATCACTACTATTGCTTGCAGGTTATCTAAATTTCCTTGCAATTATCATACCCTATCGTGGTATGTTCTGGATATTGATGTTTGGTCTACCTATAGTCCATCTAGCTCTGCCAAGCCTAGTATTTATAGCCTTGAATAGAGCAGAATTCACCTAACACACGCGCACGCAACCTCATTAACAGTTTCAGCTTTCTACGATGAAATTCCCAAGGAGTTTTCTGATTGAAACATTACATGTTACAAGATTAGGGAGTAATGTATAGGTTTCAATTTCCGGAATTTTTGCTTCACATTGAAGTTGGTTTGCTTCTTGCTGTACTAATTGGCATGTCTACGTTGTCTATGTCTACTAGCGCACAGAGAACTAGAAAAGTTAACGTTGGTGCTCCGGCCGGGATTCGAACCCGGGTCTCCGGCTCGAAAGGCCGGAATACTTAGTCCACGCTCGCGTGTTTAACCGGGCTATACTACCGGAGCAACAAGCAGAATAATATGGTCTATCGTTTTAACTTTTCTCCATCGCTTCAAGAAAAGCTTAACCCGACCCATAGAATGGCAAACTCAACAAGGAAACTATATCAAAAAGCATCTTTTGGTTCGTGAAGATGAATACAAGTTAGATTTCTCGTTTCCGTCTGTGTCCATATAATCCTCTATAGGAGAGAAGAGCAAATACCCTCATTGTTGGAGGTAAAAGATTTATCAATGTCAATTTGCGTATCCTTTGATAAGTCACGCGGGCCCGTAGCTCAGCAAGGATAGAGTCTGTGTAAAAATCTAGAACAACGTCCAGAGCACCGGGCTTTTAAGCTCAGCGGAGAAACCCGGGGGTCACGGGTTCAATTCCCGTCGGGCCCGCCAGAAACCGTCCCCTTTAGAAGCTAGTATTTCGCGGATTTTATCCAAGAATCTATGTCTTCAATTGTTGGCTTCTCTGCCTGTGAGATCTTTCCCTTTTCGATGTGAGCTTTAAGAACTCCATTCATTTTTTTGCCGAGTTCAATTGGATCTTGACCAGCAAGCTCTCTTCGGGTGGTGACGCCGAGTTCTTCAAGTAATGTCATGTCTTTCTCTCTTAGGCCAGGCACCATCAAGAGCTGAGCTCTTCCTTGCAGCTTCTCAACAGTCTTCTGAGAGGTGCTTGTTTTCTCTGCAACTACTTGAGGGTCGGTCATAATTAGCTCTCCTACGCTAGCTATTCCTATTCCCTTCAGGTTATTTTCGAGACGCTTTCCTATTCCCTTCACTTTCTTAAGTTCGCTTTGACTTGTCAGTTGAGGTTTCGGTTTGGCTAGCTCTTCTTCTAACTTCTCCATTTTGGATTTGATATATGTAATTTCCTTCATCTGCTTCTTGATAGTTGTTGTGTTCTTTTTGTTTGATTGCTCAGCTTTCTGCACAGTCTTTTCCATCTTTCCAAGCTGTTTTGTCATGCCCTGCTTGAAGTCAACTAGTTTTTTATCGAATTTGTTCAACGACTCTTCTCGAATATTCTTTATCTCTTTTCTTTGTTCGCCAAATCCGTCTAAGAAACCCTTTTTTATGTCGCTCAGGCCTGCATCAATTATCATTAACCGAGTTTTCATCTTCTCCAGTGCATTTTGATCACCCTGTAAGCCGTCCACCTTTTTCATAAGACTTACAAGCATCTTTGGATCTGGCAGTTTGCTCACCAGGTTGGTAAAGGTCAACCCAAGAAAGACAAATGCTCCGAGTATAGAGACCCACAAATAGGTAGCTATTGAAAAACCGCCAATAATGTTGCCAATCAAGTAAGGCTCAAATATCGCTTCTGGTCCCAGTTGTGACCACAAAACTATTGCGTTAACTGCGTTTAGTCCAGCTAGGAACGCGAGGAATCCCAGTATCCAAAGAGCTGTTCCTTTCAAGCTGCATCACCAATTCATTGAAGTGTCAAAGACCCAACGTAACTATTCTGACCTCACTGTTTTTATCAGTTAAGAAGAATTAATCTTGATTCAGAGTTCATCCATCCAATTTCCAGCTGCTATGGCAGATTTCAAAATTTGGATTTCGTATCCGATTTTATTTGGAGAAATGAAGAAACCATATTCTACGTTCATAATGTTTTAATTGTTTCAGAAAGCAATTAACCTTGAACGCGGAAAGAGTGTGACAGATGATGACTATTCCAATCTATAGACCATATATTTTCCTCAGATGCAAGAAATGTGGAAGAAAAACAGATCATGTCTTGATTAACATAAGTTATACGTCTAAGGAGGGCGAGTTAGAAGAAACCTACGAATGCCAAGAGTGTGGTGAAACCAAGAGAATCTACGAACTAACCTCCTCTGTGTCACACTTTCAGAGCCCGGTGCAACAGTAAATGACCTAAACCTAAACTAGGTTTCCAAAATGATCGGTCTGCTGATTTCGATTCTAGCACTAGTCGCCGCGGGTTCAGCAGCTTACTTGCTAACAGTCGTAGACACCATTGTTCATGGCCAGCTGTATGAGTTCGGCCTTATTTTCAGCCTTGATTGGGCTAATCCATATTGGACAGTATTCCGGATGATACAAGTCCTACTGGGAATTATAGCCGCAGCCTCTTCCATGAATATAGCTTTCTCCTTTTGGAAGATGCTGAAAGGCCCAAGAGTGACGAAGGTGGTTCATGAAGAAACAAAGGCAGAATTAGTTCCGCAGACTGCAGGTGTGCCTTCACTGTTTCGATGCACTTCTTGTGGGCGCAATATCAGCCATCCGTTGAGAATGCTAGACTTTCAGTCGCAAAGACCAAAAATGGTCAATGTTTGTCCTTTCTGCAACGCTACGGTAGTTCCATCAAGTTACACCTATACGGAGAAAACTCCACCTGCAACAGAAGAACAAGAAATCGAACAGATAGATTAAGTCTTGATGCTTTCAACGATCTCTACAGCCTTTTCCAGCCCGTCATATCTGCAGGAATGTTTGCTCAACTCTTCAACATTGCGCTTGTAGGTTTCCATGTTTTCTGCAATTTCATCGATAGATTGTCCTAGCTGTTTTGGGCTATCTAAAAAGATTGAGCATTTGAGTTCCTGCATCTTTCTTGCGTTTCCCATCTGCTCGGGTTGGGTCGGTATACATATGCTGGGTTTCCTATTTCTTATCACTTCGAAGCATGTTCCATGACTACCACTGAAAATCACCATTTTCGCGTTTTTCATTGATTGGTCTCGTTTCTTCTGGGTTAGCCAGTTATATATTTGGCAGTTTCCCCGTTTTGCTGATAATCTACTGTTCGGATTGCCTAGGCTGACAATGCTTGAACTCTTTAGAGATGACAATATAGGGATTAGTATTCTTGCTAGTTTAGCTCTTGTGCCCCAAGGTCCACTTATGGGAACGAATATATGCTCTTCTAAGCCTTTCTGGGGCGACATATCAAAGAAGCTTCCGACGAATTCTACTTTGCCTCTTATTCCGATCTTGTCTATATTTCCCAGATTATACTCACAGATGGTGTACCTTGGGTTGTCCGGCACTATTATTTTGGTGCACCTTTTCACGTAGGTCTCTGTGAATCTTTCGCCTGGAGTTATCAGCGTTGGAAAGCGAAAGCTCGGTCGTATAACATTTGTGATGTAAACAGAAGGTATTCTCCATCTGCGGGCTAGTCTCAAGGCGAGGATGTCACCATCTGCGATTATCAAGTCAGGTCTGACCTTGTAGATGTGTTTTCTCATGTCATAGTATCTGTGAACGGTTTCGAGGGAACTCGGATGTTTCAGCGCTAGTTTGTTGACTTTGTACTTGTATTGGGGAAGCGGAAAGAGTATGTTAAGAACAGAAGCTGAAGGTATAATACCATAAGAATTCTCATACCAAGCTATTGGTGTGCAAGGATAAACGTTTTCGAATTCCTGCTTCAGGAAATCACAAGCGCTTCCGCCAGCAAAGAAGAAAGGTCTATGTCCTCTCTTCAATAATTCTCTTCCGAGCTTCATTATTCTTGATACATGTCCAAAACCGAGCTCGGAGCAGCTGAGAAACAGTCGCATAGAATAGGAGAGCATACAGAGACTTATTTATTGATTTTGCAGTATTGGGAAACTGGAATTGCCAATCTTGGAGAAACTTCGGTAGGAAGGGAAGGCCAAAGAGAGCACGTAGAGAGAGAAAGGAGATAAAAATCTTCCAACCTTCCCTTCAATAAGACACTATGCAGTTGTACATATAAGCCTTTCTCAAGTAGTCACCCTAGATGCACCGAAAATACGAAGAGAAAGAAACCTACAGGGTTAGCCTTTCTATCTCTCTTCACTCTCTCTTGTGACAGGGCTGCCTCAGAACAGTCTTCAGTTTTTCAGGTGCAGACCTGCGAGGGTCGCTCAGATAAATTTCATGATGCTTCCCTCTCAATTCCTAGCCTTTCCTCCATCTAGGAGAATTAGCGCTTCGGCACATTCGGAATTATCATAGCTTGTTCAAATCAGCGTCAAGATTATGGGGTGCAAAATTGTTCCGAAAAAAGTGGCCTTTGAAACCGTTGAGCTTCTCAGTCTATTAGCCGTCATTCTCAATCTCTTTCGCTTTTTCACCAACGCTGATACTCAATCTTTCAAGGGCTCGGATTGCTTCTTCTAAGTTCTCTATAATCTTCTCCTTTTCTTCTTCTTTGAGCTTTGTCAACCTGACACCGAAAAGTATGTACTGATGCTTGATATTATACGGTTTTTGGAACACGGACACAAGCACGCGAAGTCTATCTCAAGCAGTCAACAACTCTACCTTCTTGCACGAGCTTGTAGACAATCTTTCCTTTTCTGATGCTTCTTTTTACACATGAACCGTGTTCCAAGATGCTTAAATGCCATTCTAAGGTGTCGTTATTCAAACCTGTACGCGATTGGAGATCTTCTGTGGTCATGCAACCTTCCCTTATGGCTCTGAGGATTTTTCGCCGTAAAGGGCTGTTTATGGCTCTCAGATAGCGTATATGATACTGTCTTGACTCCTCAATTGATCCTGTTTTGGTTTTCAGATTGGGCAAATCCCCATGAAATCAATCTTACACATCTGTTCTGGAGCTTCTCTCCGCGCGCGCCTGTTTTCCACAATTCAGCTTCAGACGTCAGCTTTATCAGTCTTTTGTGTGTGCTTGAGAATTTCAGGACACAAAGTCCATAATTCAAAATTGTAGAATCCTTGTGCGCACAAACTCTGAATGCTATTTTGGAACTTGAGAAGAGGGGGCATCTCTTTTGGAGCCCGGCCTCATGATTCCAAGGGTTTCCAGAATGACTTTTCCCGCTCCAATGGTGGTTATGCCAGCACTGTCGTATTGTGGGCAAAGCTCAACGACGTCGAAGGCGGCGATCTCCAACTCTTTCAATCCAAAAAGAAAGTCTATGAGACCTCGAGTGGATATGCCAGCTGGCTCAGGATAACCTAAACCTGGAGCATATGCGGGGTCGAGGATGTCCAAATCAATTGATACGTATACTCTCTCCACATCTCTAGGCAAAAGCTCCAAAACCCGTTTAGACGCACCCGTCGCTCCTAATCTTTCGAACTCAACTGTTGACACAGTTTTGATTCCTACACTTTCGGCAAACTTCCGTTCAGAAGGATGAAAAGACCTGACTCCCACCTCAACAGTAGATTGTGGGCGAAGATTCGTTTCTTCGACAAGCCTTCTCACAACGCTTCCGTGGCTGTATCGGTCTCCTTCATACGCCTCTTCCAAGTCAAGATGTGCATCCAAGTAAATCAGGGCCCAGCTCCTCTTGCTCAACTTGGTTAGAGCGTGAAGGACGAAATAGGTGACAAGGTGGTCTCCTCCTAAGAAAAGAAACCTCAACTCGTCGTTGTACAAATCGCGAATAACGTTGTACACCTTCTTTCGCATCTCATCAACTGAATTAGCGGGTCTTATGTTTCCATAATCATAGACTTGCCAAATCCGTGTGAGGTCAGCTCCATCCTCTGTGAAAGGGTCGTAAAGCTTGGCGGTTGTAATCTTCCTAATGATGTCAGGAGCCTCCCTTGACCCCTTCCTGAATTGGGAAGAGATGTCCCAATGAAAGCCGACTACACACAGGTTGGCCAGATCTAACTCTTCCACTTTCAACCCAAAGAAACAGTCATCACTGCTTTTGACCGTCAAAGCAAATCCTCGGGTTCCAGATGCTTTTGTGTTCTGTAACTTAGGCGCGCACTGGAATTTATGTTCTGTGTACGACATCGACCTGAGCACTGAAGAAGCAATTCTCCCAGTTCCTCTCCTGCGACTCATCAAATCTAAGAGGAAAAACCTACGGAGCTTCGAACGTTCCTATAGGAGTCGTGTATGACTGAGTCTTTCTTCCTCCTACAAGGAAAACAAGTCGTGCTTTATCAAGAAGCCACTCCTCATCAAAAATCTTCTCGTCGGCATAAGCAGCCACTACTCTTCCGAGAAACATGGAGTGATCACCTACAGGAATCTCCTGAATCACTTGACATTCTAGATGGCCTATGCATTCCTTGATTATTGGAGTTCTAACTTTCTTGGCTGGAGCCGCTGTTAGTCCAGTTTCCCTAAACTTATCTGCATTTTCGCCTGAAACCGTCCCACAGAAAGTAATATGCTTGGCGAGACTAGTTGACGGTATGTTCACAACAAACTCACCTGTCTCTTTGAGAAGCTCGTAGGAATATCTGGCTGGTTTTATGCATATTGCAATGATAGGCGGATCAAGAGAAACTGGTGTTGCTAAAGCGATAGAAATGATATTAGGATTTCCAGCTTTGTCGGCACATGTTACGAGCAAAGTCAACCTAGGATATAAGAGACGTGTTATCCACTCGGTGTCCCGTTTAACCATAATTGCACCAACAGAAAGTGACGAACGAGGATATATGATTTTAATCCAACCAACCAAGGACGACGGCTGACCAGGAACCGATCATGAGCTCCCAAAAGGATGGTTAAAGACTGCATACTCGATTTAGGATACACCTGTGATACATGTTGTCATTACTGGCGCGCGCAAAATTAGGTTGGAAATCATTCACAGGTTAATATTGATTAAGGCTAAGTCTAGGGAGTGCATCAGCAAACCAAAGTCTGTCCGATACTCTTCCTAGCCAAATTTAATATAGGGTTGAACATATAAATGTATTACGGTGAGAACACCTTACCAGAACCTAAAATTAGCCAGATTCACCTTTCTCTGATACGGACGTTTCGCTTCTGCCAGCAAAATAGCGAATTTGAAAAGAAGTTCAAATTCTTTATTGAGAGGGATGGAAAAAAATATTTTGAGACCGTGGTTGAAGATATTGAACATCTCGATAAACAGGAAATAACTGTTCCAGGAGTTGGTAAGTTACGTTCTGTGCTCCAGACTCCTGAATTAGTACACACAGTTAAAGCAGATAGCTTTTTTCGCAAACTTCAAGAGTTCTATATAGCTTTATCGCAGCAAACAAACAAAAAGTTGATACTTATGCCACATTACCCATGTGCAATTGACATTCTTCCATCTATCGACAGGAAATACCAGGTTGTCTCTTCAACCTTACCCGGGTCTTTGCGAGAAGCTAGCGAGGTTAGAATGAGTTTTTCCATAAGACTTTATCCTGCGGGAATAGCTTCATTACGTTTGGGATGGTTTCTTAGCACTGACAAGAATTTCAAGATTGGAGACATCATTGATTTCCTTTTGGAAAAGGAAACGGTTACCGAAATTGATGATGAAGAATTTAGTGTGGATTTGCTGAGCAAAATATACGCTAAAAAAACCATTGAAGGGCTTATAAAGAAGAGGCCACCGCCCGTTGATTGGACAGATACTCACTCAATTATTGACATAGTTGATGCAACAGATCTCCCGTCTTCAGACAAAGGATTCAGTGAGATATTTTTGCCTCTTCTCAACCTCCAAAGAAATTTTGTTGTGAAAGAAGGTAATCTGGAAAACCTCTCCAACAGGGGCGATTGGCTATTGCCTGGCAAAAACAGCATGGTTTCGTACCTTCCCTTTGCCAAATCTGATTGCGATCGACGTAAAGTTAGAAGATGGCTTCGAAATTTTATCGAGCTTTTTTCAATCCAGAAATCTCTGATAGGCCAAATTCAAGCTACTAGAATCTCTGAAATGTTCCGCATGAATAAACAGAACTGGATCAGCAAATTGAAAAGAGGGCTTCTACCTCCTGATATCAACTCTCTATTCTCTCTATGGCTTTACACACAACTCCACCAATGTCCCGGCACACT
>JASFPO010000069.1:0-10542 GCA_050115935.1 Candidatus Bathyarchaeota archaeon
CTTTTATTTCAATGTGAATCTCCTGTTCGTCAAGGTATTTGACCTCGCCTTTCACGTAAGCTAACAAGTCGTCGAGTTCTTCTGTGTCTTCGGGCAGTTCTAGTCCCAGCAAGTCTTCAAGATCTTTGCGTTCAATTTCGATTGTAGGCATCTAGATCAGCTCCTTGCGTCTTATCCAGTTTAGGTCTTGTGAGAACAGGTAGCGGATGTCGTCGATTCCAGCTTTCATCATGAACAAACGGTCAACACCCAAACCCCAAGCTAAGACTGGCACCTTAATGCCGAGGGGCAAAGTGACCTCTGGGCGGAAGAGGCCTGATCCGCCGAATTCTAGCCATCCGTAGCCCTTCTTGTAAGCTACTAGCTCAACGCTTGGCTCTGTGAAGGGGAAATAGTCGGGTCTGAACTTCACTTTGTCTGCGCCTGCGATGTCTATAGCGAATTTCTCTAGCACACCTAACAAGTCTCGCAGTGTCAAATCCTTACCGACCATTATTCCTTCAACTTGATTGAACTCGCTCAGATGGATTTTGTCAACCACATCAGGACGATAGCAGCGGGCTACGGCGAAGTATTTTCCTGGAATCTCTAGATCCTTGCTGAGTAAAGCTCGAACGCTTAAGGCTGTTCCATGTGCACGCAGTAGCAAGCGTTGTGTGTCACGGAGAGAGAAGCTGTATCCCCAGCCTGTGGAGCCAGTTTTCCAGCCTTTCTCATGAGTTCTCTTCACATTTCTGAGGATCCGCTTATAAGCGTAAACTTTTCCACGTTTTGGTGATTTTACATAATACGCACCGAAGATTTCTCGCGCCGGGTGGTCTTGTGGCGTGTATAGACAGTCAAAGTTGAAGAATGACAATTCTACAGGTGGGCCTTCCATCTCTTTGAAGCCCAAAGCAACAAGTTTTTCCTTCAATTCATCAAGGAACCGTGCGTAAGGATGTTTTTTTCCAGGCCATGTTTTGGCAACTGGTGCTTTAATGTTGTATTTTCGAAGCTTAACCTGACGCCATTTTCCAGAAACGATGAGCTCAGGCGTGAGTTGGCTGACTTCCCCCATGATTTGCAGTGGTTTTTCAACAAGTTTTTGACCGGCGCCTGTGAGTTCTATTTCCCGCAGTACTTTTTCGCGGATTTCTATAAGTTTTCTTCGCTTCAAGATGGAAACTGCACTTTGTAGGTCTTTGCTTAGTTCTTCTGCCACAAGAGAACCCTTTTCAGCTAAGAGAGAAAGTAGTTTTTCATCCGTTTCCTCAGCTGGTTTACGTTTTGAAGCCTTTAGTACACGTTTTTTTTGCTCTATTGTTGCCCAGCCTTTGTGTTGAAGCCAACCTAACGCTATGGTTATGAATTTCTCCTCCAAGTGTGCGTTTTCAGCCACTTTTCTTGTTGGGGCTTTTCCGCCTAGTTTGATTAAGGAGCCGATTAGACGGCGTTCTGGAAGCCCCTTTTTGGCGTGGTGTCTTCCCTCTTGGTTTAGTGTTATTATCTGCTGTTTCTGTTCGTTAACTCTTATCAGCTTCTCTTCTTTCAAGGTCAGAACTGCCCGCATCACTGCAGCGTGAGCTAGACCACTAGCTTCTGCTATCTTTTCAACTTCTCCTTTGCTGTCCAGTTCTTTTAGGG
The DNA here is from genome assembly GCA_050115935.1 of Candidatus Bathyarchaeota archaeon. Classification (GTDB taxonomy): domain Archaea; phylum Thermoproteota; class Bathyarchaeia; order Bathyarchaeales; family Bathyarchaeaceae. The sequence continues at coordinate 1,627 of JASFPO010000069.1, forward strand.
CGAGCAAGGTTTTTTGTTCATGTTCTCGCATATGGCTCATGTGTATGTCTTCCTCCGTGGTTTATGATGAACCCGATTTTTGGAGGACAATGTCGTATAGTGTTGCAGTGATGCCGTATAGAAGTTTCTGCTGGTGGAAAATGGTCTGGACTAATCAAACGCACGTTTAGAAGTCGAATTTCTGAAATTGGCAGGACATCCCTTCACCAACGCAAATGGATACGTGACAATCTTATTTATCTTTAACTGTCTTGTGATAATTATTCGACTTCCAGTATTTCTCTTGCTTTGTCAATGTATCGGCTTTTTTTGCGTTGATGTTCCTTCACAAAATCTAACACAATCTTGATGAGACGGTGTTTGTCTTCACCACACAGGATTTTGCCTTCTCTACATTCAGAATTATGAAGCTTCGCGACATCTTCGTCACGTTCAAAGAAATAGAATAGATACAAGTCATATAAGGGGCAAATATCAGGGTTCGCGCCAAGTCTCCGTTGTTCTTCAGCCGTAGGTTTGCCACCTGTAAAAGCGTTGGAAATCTTCTTGGCAATGACCTCAGGTTTCTCCTCAAACGTGAAGTAACTCATGGGGTCGCGCTTGCTCATCTTGGGTGAACCGTCCAACGCCTTGATCAACTTGTGATAGGTGGAAGCAGGTGGAACAAAGTTGTATTTTCGGCGGAACTTGAAAGCTAAATCTCTAGTCAGGCGTAGATGTGGGTCTTGATCCACTCCAACAGGCACAACTGTAGGTTTAGGTCCGCCAAAGTCCTTGAGTTGAGGCAACAAAATGTCTCCCGCCTGTATCAACGCCGAAAGGTACAAGCCCATGTGGCGTTCTCCATAAATCGCCTTCATAGTTGCCAAAGTTACTCCTCTTCCAAAAGCTATGGCTAGGTCTTTAACTCGATGCTCTTTCGACTGTTGATAGATGTAACCTTTTTCAGGGTCGAACCCTAGAGCTAGCAGATCTGCAACGTTACCGACTGCATATTTTTGGCTTTTTTCGAATGGTATATGATTGTCTTCGTAGGCTTCAACGTCTGCAATACAGTAAAAAGCTGTTCCACCTTGCTGTTGAAAATAGATGACTTCTCGCGCCGTTTGTAAGGTACCGAGATGAAACTCTCCTGTAGGCTTGATACCACTCATTACCGCAAACTCTTCATAATTTTTCATGGCTTTTAGAATGTGTTCAAAGTCTCTGTGTCCGAATATTATGCCTCTACGCATAGCAGCGTTTGGATTTGGCATCTTTTGCAACAGTGGCTTGAAAGGTTGAATTCCAAACTCTTCGTAAAGGCGCTCGTAATCTTCCACCACTGTCATTCCAAACGGGTCAATAGTAGTCTTGCCGGTAGAAGGGTTAGTCAATTCCTAATGCCCCCAAATCAGATGTTTTGACATTATTGAAAAGCTTATTTGTCAAGAAAATGGTGATCACTGGAAAATCTTGTTTGGATATCTTTTGCGGGACTAACGCCAGTCCAAGGCGTTCACCTTGAAACTGGAATGTGAAGACCTATACTTAAGGCTTGTTTATGCTGAATTACCACTACGGATTAAGTCTGCACGCGCCAAAAGCTTATATATGAAACGGTAAAAACAGAGTTGCGTGATGTGAAATGACGCTACAATCAAGCAGGACTTTGGGTGGTGTAGGAGCATTATTGATGGTAATCTCCCCATTCTTGGTAAGTGGTTTCTCACTCGTTGCAGGATTGATTGGGCTAATACTGGTTCTGATAGCGGTCAAAAGATTGTCCGACCATTACAAGGAAGCCAGCATATTTAACAACTCGCTTTACGGTGTTATCTTGTCGATAGTAGGCGGAGTAGTTTTTGTCGCAGCACTTTTTGTGACAGCCTTAAGTTTTTTCACAAATGTTTTGGGCATCGAACTCTCTACAGCTTTCAGCGACCCGACAGCTTTCTCAAACATTGATTGGGCAGAAGCAATAGTCTTTGACAATCTGTTGGCTCATGTGGGAGCGCTAGTAGGAAGTTTGATTATGCTTTTCATATTCATTGTTGTCGCAGCCATCTTCTACAGAAAATCATTGACGACCCTCGCTGAAAAGACGGGCGTTGGCCTTTTTGGCACTGCAGGATTGTTACTACTGATCGGCGCCGTCTTGACAATAATCGCCATAGGCTTCTTGCTTATCTGGATTGCTGAAATACTCCTGATAGTTGCATTCTTCCGGATTAGGGCAGAACCCACTTAGCCGCCTCCAATGACTCCTTCGCGAATTTTACTCTAAATCACCCAAACGCGCGCAAACACTTCAATAACCATTATAGATGATGATTGCACACGCATCATTCCAAACATTTTTAGCCTCAAACTCCTTTAAGGGAATCCGTGTCGCGCCATGGCTATCTCAGAAGAAAATCTTCAAAAATACGTAAAGGCTGGAAAAATCGCAGCGAAAATCCGTGAGCAGATGCGGCAGACAGTCACTGAAGGCATGCCTATAATTGACATCTGCGAGAAAGTTGAATCACTAACTCGAGAAAACGGAGCAAGACCCGCATTTCCCTGCAACGTTTCAATCAACGAAGTTGCCGCTCACTACTCATCTCCTCCACAAGACAAGCGGATTGTTCCTGACAACTCTATTGTCAAAGTAGACATAGGAGTACATGTTGACGGCTATATCGCTGACACCGCCGCAACGATATGTTTCAACTCAGACTATGAGAACCTTGCAAGTGTTACTGAGAAGGCATTGGAAACGGCCGTTGAACTGCTTCGTCCAGGTTTGTCTATAGCAAAGTTTGGCTCTACCATCCAGAAGTCAATTGAAATGCAAGGGTTTAAACCAGTTTCAAACCTGACCGGGCATCAAATTGGCAGATATTTGGTGCACAGTGGTAAAAGGTTGCCCAATGTGTCTCACATATCCATATCTAAAGTTCGGGCTGGAGAAGTCTATGGCGTAGAACCCTTTGCAACTCTACCTAAAGCTGCTGGTAAGGTCAGAAGCGGAAAGGAAGCGCATATTTTCAGGCTTATCAAACGTAAATCTTTGAAAGGTGAACATGCAAAACAGCTTCTAAAATCTATCGAAAGCGACTTTCGAACATTGCCTTTCTCGCAGCGGTGGCTTGCAGGATACTTGCCTTCTCGCCATTATCCAGCTGCGTTTTCCGAATTGCTCTCTTCAAGAAGTTTGATGGCTTATCCTCTGTTCATTGAGGCAAGCGGGAAACCAGTAGCACAGGCAGAACACACAGTCGTCATAACAGAAGACGGTAGTCGCGTGTTAACCTAGTTTTGTCGCGGGTTTTCCTTTCTCTTTGACTTCACGGTAGATCGACGCGATTACCATTTGCTCATTACATTTTGGGCACTGTTCAGTTTCCTTGAACACGAAGTCTCCACGCTGGAAATCTCTAATGTTTTTCATACCACACTTTTCGCAAAGTATTGTGGTGGTTACCGGCTGAGACGCTGAGGCCAGTTTCAAAATCCTTTTTCTTGTTTGGAACAACACGTAGCTCGATAAAGCCAAGATTGTGGCTCCCAAGATCATGTAAGTGCTGCCAGCTTCCACTTGTCCCCCTAAATAGGCATCGAATCCCAGGAAAATGGAGAATATTGATAACAGAAAGGTTATCAGCAGAATTGCCAAGAGAATTGGGGAAACCTTTTTTCGAGTTTCAAATGCTTCACTCATTGAACTCTCGCCTCTATTGTGCTATCCCAATGGTATTGCCAATTCCTGCTATTATTATGTTGTCGCCTTCCTTGCTTCGCTCAAGAATTAGCCGCTTAACTCGTTGAATTGCATCATCTATGGCATCGAAAATCTCTTTTCTCATCGGCGAAACAGCGTCTCCCACATCTTCCTTGATGATGATTGAGTTAACTGGAACCTTATGTTTGAGGGCAACCTTTTCAACTTTGTATTTGTCTACTCCTGGTCCGCCTATTGCAACGCCGACACCTTCGGCTACGTCACCTGGCTTCTCTCCTTCGAATTTTAATCCAGCATCTATGAGGATAGCTAGTGAAAATTTCCCGTTTTTCTCAATTATGCGTCTCATTGCTTCGCCAGGCTTTCCTACGCTTGCACCGGGCCCCTCAGCTTTTATGACGTAGGCGATTCGCCCTTCTATTGGTATCTTGGCCATAACCACTTCTTTGGCGATTTTAGTTTTTTCATGTCCACGCATTAGTTTGGCAGCTACCAATGCGCCTGCTCCGTCGCCTATTGGTTGACCATCAGCAAAAGCTTTCAGGGCGTTGGCGTAGGCTTCTGCTTCTCGCATTATTAAAGGTAGCAGCATTTGGAGTTGCATGATGATATAGAGGCTGAAGGTTTTTTTGCCTAGGATGTAGAAGTGCCTCATTATTTTGTAGATGAGGTTTAAAGCCATAGCTGCCTCAAGCGTCATCTCCAGATTGTTTGTCTGGGTTTCGTCGGCTTGAGGAGCCATGAGGCGTACATCATCTTTGAAGCGGACGTCTCTTACGTCTAAGAGATGCTCCAATCTCCCAATGATGCCATAAGGATCAAGGTTCACTGGTGATATGGTAAAATATTCAAGAAATTGGTCAACGCGTTGTGTCGGGTCGGTTGAAGGCTTACCTTGTTCTTTTATAGTGTCTATTGCTACCTTTCTGCCTTTGTCTCGCATGAACTTCAGCCGCATTAGGGAGCCTTCGATTTCTCTGAGTATGATGTACATCTGAATTCGCTGACCGTAGAACATGAACACGATGAAGAGGCCGTAGATCAAGAACTGGAAAATCCAACCTATAAGATTGTCACCTGTTGGGAGCAACTGTGAAATCTGTGGCATTATCAATGGAAACCACTCTATGAAAAACTGTGAAGAGAGGGTAATAAACTTTGAGGATTTTCCCTCCACTTATATTATGTGGAGTAGTAAGATGCAAATTACAACCGTAAGCCCGATCCAAACTGCAGAGTTTCTATGAGTTGTGCAATTAGGAGTGCATCGAGCAAAGCAAACATAACGCTTAACAGTTTAGATGGGCTGCCAGCTTTCCCGGTTTTGCACGGCCGAAGACCGCACTACCGCCGGAAACGGAGCGCAGTTTAACTTCTGAGTTCGGAACGGGTTCAGGTGGGTCCCACGCCCTATGGCCGGCAACCTGAGATATCACGTTTTCTGGGTGCATATAAACATGACGGTGGGAGTTTCCTTTCCCAGTTTTTGCATTTTACTTTCTGTATCGCTTGTTTCTTTCTCGTGCTTTCAGTTTTCGGCGCCATTCTCGTTTTCTCTGTGCTCTTATAGAAGTTCTGCGATAGCGGTGGTGAGGGCTGGCTTCCGCTCGATATTGATTTATGTTTCTGTAAAAGGTTGGATAGTCAATCTCCTTTTTCTGGAGAGCTTCGATGTTCTGGTTCAGTTGTTCCTTGTTTTCAGGGCTACCTGTTTTGTCATAGACCTCAGAATAAACGAGGTAAGCGGCATGGAATTGAAAGTCTGATGTGTTGTCAATTAAGAGCTTTTCAGGTGCAATTGATTTGTCGTTGTTGGGTTCTTCAGTCATAGCTTTCCAGGCTCATATTATGGCATAGAATAGTAAGCTTGCCTTTTATAGATAACGCTTATTGTTAGATTCTGAAGCGACCTTGCTCCAAAATCAGGGTAGCTTCTCCGTTTCTCTTTGTTACTTTCACGGTAGGTTTGGAGATTAGCAGGTCTATGTGATTCTTTGACGGGTTTTTTCCTCCAGGCATGTCGGTGTTCGCTCCAAAAGCTACATGTATAGTTCCTAGGATTTTCTCTGCTTCAAGAAACTCGTCTGCAAACCTTGCTTTTGGGTTAATTCCAAAAGCGAACTCACCAACAATGTCCGACCAGTTGTCTGTCTCAAATGTGTTTCTCACTTTGCGCAGAACATCTTCATCTTTTGAAACCAGATTCTTGGCTTTGCCGTTCTTAGCAATCACTTCTACTGGTGTTTTCAGTTTGCCGATTCCGCCGATTGCCATGTCGCACACAAGTCTGCCATTTAGTGAATCTTCAACAGGCGCCACAATAACCTCACCTGTAGGCAGATTCATCCACTTCAACGACTTCCAATCAAGTTTCGTATCTGTGAAGAACTCCCGTCTTTCCACGCTCAGTGTTAAGTTAGTTCCTGCAGGACTGCGAATTTCCACTTTTGTTGTTCCGTTCAAGGTTTGTATGAGCTTGTCTGCCTGAGTCTGCATACTTTTATGCTCCTGAGGTGCGAGAGCCAGGGCGCCTTCGGTGAGCATGCTCATTGCTACTCCAGGGCAGTGTCCCAAACGCGAATTGCGGTTGCGAGTTTCCATCTTTACAATGCTTATTCGAAAAGGTGTCTCTTCGCGGCTTTCTCGCATGAGGTTAATGTATAAATCAGGCTTCTGTCTGGTGAAGATTTCAAGAAGTTGGGCTGGAATTTCAGTTCTAGGCTTTTTGGTTGTTTGAAGAACCGTCATTCTTGTCCATAGCCCAAGCGCCAAAGCCCCTTCTGCAAATGCTTTTCCGACTTTTATCTTTTCGTCGTCGCAGACTATGAAGATGCTCTCGCCAGGCACGGCATCAAGCACACTTTCCAACGCGTTTTTTGCGGCTTCTCCAGCTTCCATAACTGCTCATCCAACGTCTTCTGTGCGAAAAAGCGTTTAAATCTTCTGCACGGCTCTAATGCTTCGTCGGATTTGAGCAAAAAAGTCAGTTAGGTCGATGTTCCCTCCACTGATTATTATCCCCAGTCTTTTGGACCCTAAATCTATCTGTTTTGATAACACTCCTGCCAGTGAAACCGCTCCAGAAGGCTCAACCACCAACTTCATTCTCTCCCAAATCAACTGCATTGCGTCCACAATGTCTTCTTCTGAAACAGTTATTATCTGATCCACCTTCTCTCTAATTATCCTAAACGTGTTATTTCCCAGAGAGGTTCTCAAACCATCTGCGATTGTATCAGGATTCTCCACAGGAATAATTCTTCCCTCCTTGAATGATCTGAAAGCGTCATCCGCATTCTTAGGTTCAACACCTATAACCTTACATGAAGGAAGCAATCCCTTGGCTGCAATTGCTGTTCCGCTTAGCAGTCCTCCTCCTCCTACCGGACTGAAAACATAATCGAGTTCACCTACTTCCTTGACTAATTCACAAGCAGCGGTTCCAGCACCGGCAATGATCCTAAGGTCATTGGAGGGATGTATGAGAGTATAACCGTGTTTTTCAATGAGAGGCCTAACCGCCTTCTCTCTATCGGTTGGACGAGAACCACTGACTACTATGTCTGCTCCATAACCTCTCGTTGCAGCAATTTTCACTGGAGAAGCATTTTCAGGCATAACCACTACTGCCTTAATCCTCAGAAGCTTAGCACCTAGAGCAAGTGCCTGCGCATGGTTTCCAGAAGAATGTGTTATCACTCCCTTCCTCTTCTGTTCCAGAGACAACTGTGATAAAGCATTGAATGCCCCCCTGAACTTGAAAGACCCTGTTCTCTGAAAATTCTCACATTTGAAGAAGCACTTACTGTTGGTTGCCCTGTTAAGAGTTGATGAGGACATCACAGGAGTTAGATTGGCAACTTCCTTTAGTCGTTCATATGCCTCTTCTACTTCTCTGAACATTTGAATCGAGAAAGAATCTCAAAGCTTTCATATATAACTAACGCACGTTTCTCTCCAGATTATGCATGAATACGCATTAAGCTTAAATTGCTCTCTTTCTTTTAGGTTTTGAAAGGATGGTGAATAATTGCTTGCAGATGAGATGTTTGAGAAGCTAAGCAAGGAAACGTTGGACAAATTCCTTGAGATGAACCCTGATTTCGCAACTTTTCTCGGGTTACACGAACCCTATGACTTCCTATTGCCTAATGGTTCTACTGAGGCTTTCGTGGAAAACCTTCGACTATTGGAAGAATGGATTAAACGCCTAAACGAGACCATAAAAAAAGATGAACTAAATGAAGACAACAGAATAGACTGGGAAGTAATTGAAAAGTCCTATGAACAATTCAAATTCTCCTTCTATGAGCAGCGGACACATGAGCTCAATCCAGACGCCTTGGAAGACATAGGCGCACTAGTCTTCATAATGTTTAGTCGAGATTACGCCCCCCTTGAAAAAAGAGTTGAAGCCATTGCGGCCCGCCTAGAAAAGACTCCAAAGTACTTGGAAGAGTTCCATTCCAGATTTGAGCAATCACAGCCCGTGAAGCTTTGGACTGAGCTGGCTATTGAAAAAGCCCAAAACATGGGAGGACTATTCCACTTCGTTATCCAAGCTACGAAAGACAAGGTTTCAGCAGAAGTTCATGATAGGCTGAGAAAAGCGGTCGAGAATCTTCAACCAGCGCTTAAAGCACACATGGAATGGCTCCAAAACTTGCTGGCAAAAACGAAAGAAGAGTGGGCTCTGGGCAGAGAGAAATTCGAGAAGCTCATTCAACTACGCGAGTTGGGGATGAGTTCAGATGAGATCCTACAGCTGGGTATGAAATACCTGAAAGAGCTGAAAGCCAAAAGGGAGCAGTTAGCTAAGCAAATAGCTCCTGGAAAACCCGCAGAGGAGGTCCTAAAGATGATAAAAGCTAAAGCTCCTAAAGTCTTCGAAGAAACCTTGGAATTCACAAGGAAAACCATGAAAGAGGCCAGAAGTTTTGTATTGGAAAACAATATTGCCACAACTTACGCTGAAGACAAATTGATAGTTGAGGAGACACCAGCTTTTCTCACGCCAATAATTCCGTTCGCAGCTCTATGGATGCCCGCTAAATTTGACAAGCCACAAATAGGTATATACATTGTAACCAGACCAAAAGACCCCGCTAACCTAGGTAAGCATCTGAACTATGCGAGCATAAGGAACACTGCTGTTCATGAAGCCTTTCCCGGTCATTTCCTGCAAGGAGCCACTTCCAACAGGGGAAGCT
>JASFPO010000070.1:0-10238 GCA_050115935.1 Candidatus Bathyarchaeota archaeon
CAAATCTAAACCAGCAGCAAGAATTACAACTTCCATCATGTGCAACCCCGCATCCACTAGTTGAACGGCAACACACAATTTAGATTTTTTTATCCGAAAAAGGATTCGCCAAGATTTCATCTACACAGTTTGAACGCCTACGCGCTTCTCCGGTTCATGTACAAGAAGCAAAACTATGACAAATGCTATTGCGATCAATCCAAGTGTTACATAAAAGGGCAACTGAGGAATAAAGCTTACATATAGATAGTTGCCCAGCAACATGCCAAAACCCATCACGATGTAGCCAACGAAATTTCTGAACCCAACCACCTTGCCTCTATTCATCGGATGTACAAGATCCGTTGCAAGCGCCATCACCGAAGACATAACCAACAATTGACCAATCGCGAACAAACACATCGAAACAATGACCATAAAGAAGTTGCCACTCATAAAAATCCATGTGGCCATGCCAAAGACAAACAAACCAAGACCTAGTGGAATCTTCCTACCAATCTTGTCAACCATCTTCCCTATCGGGAGAGAAACCACAACGATAGTCAAAAGAAGTGGAATAAAGACAAACCACCATTGCTCCTCAGGTATCAAGAGCACATCTCTTGCATACAGCGCATTAATCACGTTAGTAAGCGACATTCCCAACATGACAGTTGTCTGAACCATAAACAGCCAGAACATCGATCGTGGCACTTGCTTCCAGACGCTCAGACTTTCCTTGATTGCCTTCGGGTACGAAGAGACAAAATAGCTGAAGCGCATTGGCTCTCCATTCGTCATCGTTTCCTTCAATCTAAGCCGCCATACTGCTGCGGTGAGGTAAAGAGCCGTCATCACTAGGTAAATGATTCTCATACTCGAGATCAAACCAAATTGCAGAAGCAGAAAGCCCGCAATGATGGGACCAGGAGTGTTGAAAGTACCATGGATGAGCTGCACGATCGAGGAGCCCATGCCTCTGCGCTCTGGAGGAAGAGAATCTTGGAACATCGCAAACAATGCAGGCTGATAGATTAGACAAAGACTACTCACAACGGCTCCCACCAAAATGAAGTGCCAAGTCGGAGCCAATGCAAAGAACAGCCACGATAGAGCCATACCAAACGTCATGGTCGTTACAAGCCAACGTCTGCCATACTTATCTGCAAGGTATCCGCCTGGAAAGGCTACTGCTGCCATTGCAAGGAAGTTAGCGAAACCTATGATCCCTAAGGCCATACCTGTTCCGCCTAGAGCTTGAACGTAGTACTGAAAGTTTGGGACAGGCATTTCCATGGCTAGGTCCATTATTATCCAGCTGACTATAAGGATTCGGTAATTGCCTGTGATGAAAGAGAACTCTTGCCTGAAAAAATCTCCCAGCCCCATAAGTCTCACCCCCTCATTGAACCCTCGATATTCAGCCCTATTAAGCAATGGTTTTAATAAGAAAAATATCCTGAGTCTTATAAAGCTTCTGTTTTAATAGGAAGACCCTGTTCTGAACAAATCTTTGATTACGTTTTAATCAACAATCTTCAGTGATCAAGAAGATGCAAGTCTTATCTTCTTGCAGCCTTGATAACTCTTTCAAAAAGTGAGAAGATAGGTCTTTGCCATGAGTTTGCCTAAGGCAACTTCTTGTGCATAGGACACAGCTATAAAGAGCCCGCGTAGAGGTAAGTCTGTGAGAAAATTTAGAGACCGCGACTTCCTGCGTACAAGAGAAGGATTCCTCTTCTGTGTTGTCGGCCCATTTCATCCTCCAAATCGCGTCATCTCCTACGTCAAATATGTCCCAGCCAAACGAGGAAAGTGGGGAAGAGGCAAAAGAAGATTCAGACGTGCCATGCAGGCTTATACCATTTCCAGCTTATTAGAGACATTCAGCTTTTTGGAGAAACGTTACCCGCACTATCTATTTTACTCCCCCTTCTACAACATCTTGATGACAGCAGTTCCAGTTGACTACATAGCACGACATTACAAGCCTGAGAAAAAACTGGCTCGACTCTTTCAGATCTCCCGCCTAGACGGCTTACAGAAAAAATTGAAGCGCTTGGTGTCCCTCTTGAGCAAAAAGAGTGGTGTCCCACTGGAATACTTTGGAGTCACAGGTTCCTTACTGCTTCACATTCACAAGCCTTTTTCCGATTTAGATGTAGTCGTTTACGGACGAAAGAACAGTTTAGCAGTAAGAAAGGCGTTAGCTGATGCCTGCTCCTCTTGGAAATCTCCAATTCAACGATTTGGGGACAAGGCTCTGAAGGCCTGGTGTACTAGCAAAGTAAAGTCTTTTCCTCTAACCTTTGACGAAGTTTTTCAGATCTATCAGCGGAAATGGAACATTGGGGTTTTCGAAGGCACGAGATTTTCCATGCATCCAGTTAAGCTTGAAAAGGAACTTACTGAGGAATATGCCGACAAAGCCTATGAACCCATAGATTCAGTTGTACTAGGTGCTGTTGTTGAAGAAAACGCTGACAACATATTTCTTCCCAGCGTCTGCCGCGTAAAAGATGTGAAGATCATTAAAGGGCCGCAAGTAGCCAATGTCAAAGAGATTGTATCCTACGAAGGCTTATACAGCGATATAGCAGAAATCGGAGAAACCATATTGGTAAAGGGCAAACTTGAAGAGGTGCACGACACGAGGACTAAACGAAAATATCATAGAGTTCTCGTGGGCTCGCCAGAAGGAAGAGGTAGAGAATACATCAAGTTGCTGTAGATTTCTCAGTGAATTGCTGCAGATACTTTCTCTTTTCATGAGTACGCGATTAACATTGGGGAAGATAAGCATCCCGATTTGTTTCCCTTGCGTGCGCGGTGGAAACTGGCTTTCTCTCTTCTAGTTGAAGAATGACTTATTGGAAATGCGTGAGCTGTGACGAGTTCAGGGATACAGATACCGAAGATTGTTTCACAAATAATAAATTCTGATAACATCAATATTGTAACCTCTTGGAGAAATGAAGATGGAAAGAAAGAAATCATTTCAAATATTCATCTTGATTGCAACGTTTTTGGCAACACTTGCGATTAATCCACTGACATTCTCACAGCCTGTTCAGTATGGTCCAAAACTCGAACATAAACGCATCGAAGTGATCAATGGTCCAGATGCTCAATTGATATCGATGTTCGTAGAGGAGACTGACGTCTGGAAAGGTGTTTGGAGACCAAGCGATGTTGAAGCATTGGCTGATGCCGGCTTCACGATTACGGAAACACCTGGATTCCACATATGTGTCGTCTCGTTCAACATGCGTAGATGGTACTTCGGCCCACAGGAAGGCAGTAGTCCTGGTCAAGCTCTCAGACACGCTATTGCCCACCTCATAGATAAAGCTCAAATGATCTCTTATTTGAAAGCCTATACAGCCAGTGAGTTGGACACGGTAGTTCCTGATGCCATGCGTTACTGGCAAAATCTGAATGTTGACCCACATCCTTACGATCCGGACATGGCAGCGTTAATTCTATTGGATGCTGGATGGTGGTGGGACGGTTTCCAATGGAGAGCCCCAGACGGAACCCCTTTGCCGACCTTGGATTTCCTGTCTCCGATTGCATTATACGACCCTCAGAAGTGGCAGATAGTAGCTACGATCGTTGACGCGATGCAAGCGCTGACTCTTCCAGGTGATATTCCAGCGCCACTTCCAGTTGTACATGTTACTGCGCCAGCACGTGTCCTGCATAGTACAGTGTTCGATAGTCACAACTACGATATTGCCATCTTGAACGTAGATACGGGGAAGCACCCTGACTACCTTTATGACTACTTCCATTCAAGCCAAGATTTTCCTTGGGGTCACAACTCCGCAGGTCTGACCAATCCTGTTCTTGACATAGAACTGGACACAATTATGTTCAGCCTCAATCATGAAGACAAGATGACTGCTTGCCACAACGCCCAGTTTGAGTTGATAGGAGATCCAATCCACGTTGCCGATACCTTTACAGATGGACTCCTCCCTTGGGTGCCAATCTATGCAAAAGTATTCTTTGACATCTTTAATCCGAACCTTAGAGACATGGTGATGTCCCCCGGCTTTGGGGCTGCCGACAACTGGTGGACAGAACAGAACGTGTATTGGGAGCCGGGTCTTGAAAGACCAAGCGATTTGGTGGCGGGCGGCGAGATGGCCGTATGGATTCTAGAAGAGGAACCTTTCTCGTTCAACCCACTATTCCCGGAGAATCCGTATGGCTGGCGGATCTTGAGTGAAATCTACGATCCAAACCTGATGCAAAATCCGTTCACCCACAAGCTCAAACCATGGAACGCTTATGGGTGGACAATTGAACCTTGGATTGTGCCAGATGGCCCACGTGAAGGAGAGGAAGGCATGAAAATGACCTTCTATGAAAACGATACGCATCCAGTGCATTGGCATGATTGTCATGAATTCGACGCTTTCGACAAAAAATTCGCTTGGGAATATCTCACGGCAAATCAGATTCCCCAGTATTGGCACATCTTCAAGTGGTTCCATCACGCAGAGGTTTCAGACGTACCAATCAACCGCACTGTGTCCGCATATATGACTACAACAAGTCAATGGTTCATTTTCTGGCTATCAGAAACTGGTAAGATGATTCCAGAGCACATTTGGGGTTGCTGTCATGAGAGAGAAGGTCGAGCCTTGCCTGCTTGTGACTGGTGGCCACAATCCGCCGCATGGAACGCTCAGCTAGATAAGATTTGGGCAGCTGGCGGAACTGCTGGAATCAAACCGGATACCGACGCAGATGCTTTTGTGGAAAGCGGCTTATGTGGTTGTCCAGGAACTATGCTCATTGGCACAAAGACTACCTGTAACCATGGTTGTGGTTGCGTCCTAGATGATCCTCTCACAGCTCCTAACGAGATTCTATCGTATGATCCAACACTGTTCGCATGGGGCACACCTGCATATCCATTGCTAACAGAACTTGTTGGAACAGGATGCTGGGTCTTCCAACAATATAATCCAATATTACTGTATGCTGATCTTCTTGCCTTCGACATGCGCACGCACGAATCGGTTATGCCTGAGTGTCACTACTGGAAGACAACTGATGAGATACAGTATCAACTTGCTGAGATGTTCCACGAAATAGGAGATGTAAACTGGGACGGCATAATTGATGCTTTGGACCAACTGTTGATTGGTTTGGCATACGGATCTAAGATTGGTGATCCCACTTTCGACCCAGAGGCTGATCTTAACGGGGACGGAATCGTGAATTGCGTAGATCTGAGCATACATTCATATTACTTCGGTAGCTTTGGTTTCCACATTATTCCACTTCCACCATGGTTTGATGTAGCCATAAATGGCGTCACGATTTCCAGAACGGTTGTAGGAACTGGATATGACACGACCATTCAAGTTGTTGTTGAAAACCGCTACGATCCGTTGACTGCAGATATCAGCGTGTACTATGACTCGAATCTTCTTGAGACGCAGACTGTTGCATTTGACTCTGGACAAATCAAGACACCGACGTTCACTTGGAATACAGCAGGAGTGCCCAAAAATACTTACACGATAACAGCTAGCATACCAATATTCCCATGTGGAGTCGACAATAACGACAATACCTACATCGATGGCACTGTTCTAGTTACAATTCCAGGCGACGTCAACGGCGACAGAATCGTAGACATATTCGACATCGGTTACATAAGTGCTCACTGGTATCCCGGTCCACCCATCGGACCTTTAGGATACACTGCAAATGCAGACATTAACAATGACGGAGCAGTTGACATATTTGACATTGGCATCACCAGCGCCCACTGGGGACAATCTTGGTGAGCCAAATACACCAATAATCTCCCCTTTTTTCACATGCATTGTGATGAACTGTGAACGTAGAGAATTCCAATTAATCTTCTAACACAGAGGAATTACAGCAGATACACCGCGAAGTCATCAAACTCGTCTAATTCTTCCTAACCAGACCATCGTTGGAAAAGGTCGTGTTCTATCCCCAACAAGTCTAAGGCTTTTCCAACAACGAAATTCACCAAATCCTCTATTTTCCCGGGTTTATGATAGTAGGCAGGCATAGCAGGTAGGATAAGCACGCCTTGACTTGCCAAATCTAACATGTTTCTCAAATGAACCATGCTTAACGGGGTTTCTCGTGGAACCAAGACCAGCTTGCGCTTCTCCTTTAAAGTTACGTCGGCTGCTCTCAAAATGACATTGTCAGAGTACCCATGCGCTATTCCGGCCAGAGTTTTCATGCTACATGGAATAATAATCAAGCCGTCTGTTTTGAATGAACCGCTTACAATTGGTGCAGTTAAGTCGTTTACATTGTAGACGTGACTAGCCAGCTTTTCCAATTCCTCTTTTGTTATCTTTAATTCGTGCTCAATTACTTTTTCTGCAGCTTTGCTGACAATTAGATGAGTCTCAACTCTTTTTTTTCGCAACACTCTTAGGAGTCGTTGGCCATAGACAACTCCGCTGGCTCCTGTTACTGCAACAATCAGCCTCAAGCATTCCGCCAACTATTTTGATTCGAAAACGTCTTTCAAATAAGCCTTGAACGGGCCAAGTTTGCCTCCATAGTTGCCCGCAGAGATCTTTAAAATGCCTGGAACTTTCACCGTAGCCCTTATTCCCTCAGCTATCGCTTTTTTCACGGCATCTAAGTCCAAGCCGTTTATGACAATTTCATAAACCGAATTGACGTTTCCTGGAACTCTTGAATCGGGCACCAGCGCTTTAAGTTTTGGACAGTAGGAGTGAAATGTCGATGCCTTAAGTTTGTATTTCATTGATCCTGCCTTGGAGCCTGCTCTGCAGACGCCGCCTGGAAATGTTAGAACTGCATATTTAGACCTCTTATTGATGGCGTCGACTGCCTTTTCTGCTGCTTGCAGTCCAGCTTTTTGACTTTCAGCCATAATTAGAAAGTTTCCGCCTGCAACAGCCCGCATGGCGCCAAAACTGTCCTCAACAATAAACTCGCCTTCCATAACCGGGATCCGCCAAACTTTTCTTCCATACATTTCGTCTCTCTTTTGAAAACCGTCGCCAAACAAACGGAGGCTTCGCCCCACCTTTAGCCTTCTCTTGGCTTTTGGCAACGCGTCGAAAGCAGTTGTTGTTGGACAGGTCATTATGCATTGTCCAACTCTCAGAATCATCTGTGTTTTCAAGTCTCTTCGCGTGCGATGGTATATTTGTATTAACGCGCCTGGACGACCATCAGGAGTCTTATCTGGCGAGAGAGTGCCC
This sequence comes from Candidatus Bathyarchaeota archaeon, assembly GCA_050115935.1. Lineage (GTDB taxonomy): Archaea > Thermoproteota > Bathyarchaeia > Bathyarchaeales > Bathyarchaeaceae. The sequence continues at coordinate 7,227 of JASFPO010000070.1, forward strand.
TCTATGCCTGCTTCGGCAGGAGACATAATGATAGAGGCAGCGAAGCCTGTTGCTGTTTGCGCTCCGGTTAGGGCCCATCTTTCATTTTCAGCCGTTATTAGGATCCGTCCAGCCCACATGGAAAACATTTCAGCAAATGTGTCTTCTATTTTTAGAATGTTTCCACTTTCTGAATCTTTTACTTTGAAATCATTGTTCTCTTTTCCTAGGATTTCCAACATTCACCTTCACTTCCTGTAGATTTCCACATCGCCTTTAGGTCACGAACTCAAAGCTTGCGGTAATTAATCTCTCGTCTTCTTTTAACGTTTTGCGGTTCTGGCGTAGTTTTGATGTAAATGATGGATTGACTACTAAGGAGAGAAAGAATTTAAGAATAGAACCGAAAAATACAGCACAAGGATAGAGTGATGAACGAAATTATCATACGAACAATTGTACCCATGTTTCTTCTGATGGGAATAGGTTTCTTTTCGCGGAGAATGGGAATTCTAAAATCTGGGGATGAACGGGTGCTCAGTGCTTACGTTTACTATTTCGCATTGCCAGCTCTATTCTTTGTCAATATGGCTGAAACGAATTTTGCTGAGGAGATTCAATTCATGATTGCGGGGATTGTTCCTGTCCTCATGGCATTACTTGTTCACATTACGCTTTACCTTCTATTCAGATTTTCAAGAAAAACGCTGTACCTTCTGATTCTAAGCACCGTTTTCGGTAGCCTAGCCTTCTTTGGCATACCATTCATAATGTTTGCCTTCCCCGAGCAAGGGGAACACCTATCAACATTGTCAGCAGCTTCTATTGCCATTGTAAGCGTCACGATTTCCATCACGGTTCTAGAGTTGCATAAGCTTGAAACCGCTACCGTCTGGGAGGGACTGAAGCAGGTTGTAAGGAGACTGCCAAGAAACCCACTGATTCTATCGATCTTTTCGGGTATCCTGCTATCTCTTATTGGAGTAGAAATCCCTTCTCCTGTATCTACATCACTACACATGCTTGGAGGCACAACATCCACAGTGGCCGTTTTCATGCTGGGGGTCTTTCTCTATGGAAGGAGATATACAAACATAGTTACTGCTTTTGGATTGAGTCTGCTGAGGATGGTTTTCCTGCCTGTAGTGGCTTTTCTGAGCACAATGCTATTTAACCTGCCTGAAATTGAAAGGTCGACATTGATACTTATGCATGGTATGCCGATTGCCATCTCTATGATAGTTCTCAGTGAACGTTACGATTTTCACAAAGAAACTATTGCTTCGCTGATTCTGATCTCCTCACTTGGAGCAGGCTTTTATCTGAACTTGTGGCTTTTCCTGTTAGGATATTACTAGAAATGTTTGAGATTGGATAGATAAGGTGAAGCGTTTGTCAGATTTTGACCTTGACCGAGTGGGAGTCTGCGGAGTTTACTGTGGTTTCTGCCCCGTGCATAAGGAGAAGTGCCCGGGTTGCCGAGAAGACCCACAGTCAGTTGAGTGTGCTCTTTACTCTTGTGCCTCCAAGAAGAACGTAATGTGCTGTTTCGAATGTAACGAGTTTCCCTGCTTAATTCACTATGAAAAAGGGGTATACACGGAGCACGTGCAGAACAACTGGAAGAAGATGATGAAGAAATAGTCCAATAGGATGTGTTGATGAACTATAGCAACATGGTATACCTTATACACTTTTATTTCTCAAATCATATCCTTCGTTCTGGTGTCTCGGAGAGTGCAATTGGTTGAAGCGTATAGGTGTAGTTACAAGTGGGGGAGACGCTCCAGGCATAAATGCAGCAATCAGAGCAATTGTCCGCCTTTCTTGCTTGAAAAACCTCCAAGTTTTAGGCTTCGAGAGAGGTTGGGAAGGCCTAATAGCAAACACATATAGGAAGCTGACACCGCGCTCTGTTGGTGGAATAATACAGCTTGGTGGCACAATTCTTTACACATCAAGGTGCCGCGATTTTCAGACAAACGAAGGAACAAGAAAAGCGGCAGAAACTCTGGCTCAAAACAGCGTTGACGCGCTTGTTGTGATTGGAGGCGATGGCTCCTTCAGAGGAGCTCTGGCTCTAAGCAAACAAGCAGACGCGAATATCGTGGGTATTCCAGCTACAATCGACAACGATGTTTTTGGAACAGATGAGACAATAGGTTTTGATACAGCCGTAAACACCGCAGTTACGGAGATAGACAAGATACGTGACACAGCAATCTCACATGAGCGATCATTCATAGTCGAAGTTATGGGACGTAAAAGGGGATTCTTAGCCTCAACCGTCGGATTGACCGTCGGAGCAGAGATAATATTAGTTCCAGAAGTCAAATATGAAAAGGAAGGAATTTTCAAGACATTAAGAGAGAGCGCCAACAAAGGAAAGAGATCAAGCATAATAGTCGCGGCAGAAGGGATAGGTGACACTCGCAAGCTTGCAGAAGAGATTAAACAGAACGTGGGAACAGAAGTTAGAATCAGCGTTTTAGGTTACGCCCAAAGGGGAGGCAGTCCCACAGCAAGAAGCCGCTTTCTAGCCAATCTGTTCGCAAAGAAAGCAGTGGAGCTTGTGACAGCAGGACTGGAAAACCAAGTAGTGGGGTTACAAAAAGGCGCAGTTACATCTATTGAGCTTGAGAAATCATGTGGAAATGAAAAGGTTCTGGACCTTCAGTTACTTGAACTTGCAGAAATGTTAGCCACATAGAGTTTACGGCTACTTGCGCGCGCAGGTGAAGAAGCAACTGTCTACTTTGTATGTGTGTGGGGCTAACAATTTAAGCCCAAACCCAGACCCCGTAACTTTCTTTCGTTCCTACTCATGCTTTCTCATCTCCCTTCTCATATCTTCACGTAGGAAAGGGTAATTTAGCAACAAAGCTAGACTATTCTTCCTCTCTCTTGGTGCAATCTCAAGTGTATATAAAATGTTACAGCAAAGACTTATGGAACATTTCCCTATCCTGTTAAATTGAGTGTAACAATAGATTGCATACTTTAATGTCAAAAGAGCTACAGTCTTTATTGATC
>JASFPO010000071.1:0-10227 GCA_050115935.1 Candidatus Bathyarchaeota archaeon
CCGAGAATTAGCTCCGAGACGTCAGGGCTTTTGGCTAAATGCATGGCTGTTACTGATCCTACAGCTCCAACACCCAGAAGAAAGATTCTCAAGTTCTCATCCACACAGCATCGATCATTTTATCATTGCACGCGCTCAGCTTTGCGCCCACAACTTAGGGTACTTAGGACAAACCACTTATAAATTCTCTTCTCTGAATGATCATGTTCAACTTTGTCTCGCCTAATTTGGAAAGTTTTCTATTCCATAACAGTTAAGAATAAAACTCTAAACTCATAAGATAGGGTTGGGAAGTTCCTAGGAAATGAATTATGCATAACCCGAGTAAGTCGCTTGACAGAGTTGACAGAGGAATCCTGAGAATATTGCAGGAGGATTGCAGGACTCCTTTGGAGGAAATAGCCAAGAAACTAGGTATTTCAAAGTCAACGGCGCATTATAGAGTTAAAAGGCTTGAATCAGAAGGAATTATTGAAGGCTATTATGCCAAAGTTAACGCAGCAAAGCTTGGAAAGGATTTTATCACTATTACATTTGTTCGTGCGAAGTATGGTCTAGGATATCACGAAAAAGTTGGAAGGTTACTCGCAGACATTCCAGGCGTCTGGGGCGTCTATTTTGTGCTAGGAGAAATGGATTTCGTAGTTTTAGCCAGAGCTAGCAACAGGGAGAAATTCATGGAAAAACTCGATAGGATCATCAGCTTGGGTGAGGTTGAAAGGACAAATACGCAAGTAATCGCAAAAATCTTGAAAGAAGATCCAAGGATAGAGCTATAATCCCGCCAGGTCGATTTTGAGTTCCAAGCGGAACTTGATTTGAAAACACACCATAACAGTTAGGGCTTTTCCTTATCAAGAAGTGATTCCAGCGTTAGCTTTCGACTGCTCCTTTTCTGAGCAACTTTTCTGAATATCCTTGGTATGGTTGCAAGCAAGGATTCTGAAAGCTCAGCCACATTTGAATAGAATTTGTTAGCTTTTTCCTCTAGCTCTATGGCTGTCTTCAAGGCATCAGAATGGCTCATATCTTCTGTCAACTTCATTTCTACCATGTAATCGCTCAGATTCAAGCCTTCAAAAGAAAAACAAGCCTCAAGAGCATCGGAGATGGTCTCTTGATAAGTTCTGACCACTTGCACTTTGTTTTTCTCGCTCTCTTTAGCAAAACCTAAGAATGTTTCCTTGTTCTCTGTATGTCGCTCAGCTAATCTCTTGTAGAATTCTGATGTGGCATCCTCCAATTCCTCGGTGAATCTGATGATGGCAGAAGCCGTTACATTCGGCTCCCCCATCCTAGAACCACCTTTGAATGACGACCTTGCTTTCGGTGAAGAAACGAACTGCCTCTATACCTTGTCCATGCAGTGTTCCGAAGAAGGAGTCTTTCATTCCACTAAACGGGAAGAAAGCCATTGGTGCAGCTATTCCTATGTTGACGCCTATGTTGCCGCATTGAACTCTGTACTGGAACTCCCTAGCCCATTTTCCGTTTGAAGTGAATATGGACGCTGCGTTGCCAAAAGGATTGCTATGAACAATCTCAATCGCCTCGTCGAGGTTTCTGCCTCTCATAATGCTTGCAACAGGGCCAAAGATTTCCTCTGTGCCAATTGTCATGTCTGGGGTGACTTCTTCAAAAACTGTAGGATTAAGGAAGCACGTGTGTGGCCAATTGCCAACAAGTTTAATGTTTCTGCCATCAAGTCTCAGCTTCGCTCCCTCTTTGACGCCCTTCTCTATGAACCCAAGAACCCTCTTCTTCTTGCCCTCATCACGCAGGGGACCTATCTGAATCGATTCATCAAGTCCGTAGCCAACTCTTATCTTGGAGGCTGCATTAATGAATGAGTTCACAACTTTCTTGTAAAAGTTTTCATACTCGTTTCCGTTGAGACCTTCGCCTACAATAACGAGATTGGCACCAGATAGGCATCGTTGCCCTGTATTGCCGTAGAAAGACGTCATGCAAGCTGCCATCGTTCTTTGCAAGTCAGCATCAGGCATTACCAGCAAGAAGTTTTTCGCACCGCACTGAGAGATAACTCTTTTGCCAGTTTCACCGCATCTTTTGTAAACAACATCTCTACCAACAGGGGTCGATCCAACAAAGCATATCCCTTGGATGTCGCGGTGGTCTAACATTCCTGAGACAACTTTTCTTCCCCCGTTAACTACGTTCCACACACCCGGTGGAAAGCCAGCATCTTCCGCCAACTCGGCTATTTTGACTTGGCTGATAGGATCTTCACTTGAAGGTTTTACGATGATACAGTTACCAGTGGCCACAGCGAAAGGTGCAAACCATAGAGGCACCATAAAAGGGAAGTTGAAGGGGCCTATTATTCCAAAAACTCCCACTGGCTGTCTGATAAGATATTCGTCGATACCCGCTGCAATGTCCTCGAGGTTGTATCCCATCATCAACGACGGAATTCCTGCGGCAACCTCTACGTTTTCGATTCCACGTCTCGTCTCTCCCCGGGACTCGTCAATGGTTTTCCCGTGTTCCATTGTTTGGATTCTACTCAGTTCTTCGAAGCGTTCCTCCATCAGCTCTTTCAGCCTAAAAAGGCATCTTGCTCTAGCAAGCGGAGGGGTTCTTCTCCATTCTGGGAAAGCTTCTTTGGCTGCCTCTACGGCAGCATCTGTTTCCTCCCTTGTAGAGATGGGAACTCTTGCAATAGCTTTGCATTTTGCGGGGTTTACAACGTCTACAAGCTTGCCTTTTGACTCTACCCATTCTCCATTGATGTAGTTTTTAAGAGCTAGCACCTTTTTTATTGGTTCTTCAAGAATCACCATTGTTTTCAACTCCTTTATAATCAGATTTCTTTTAGCAATTCATCTAGAATGTTCAAGGTCTTGTCGATCTGTTCTTTCTCGATAGTTAGTGGTGGCTGAAGTCTAAGCACGCAACCTTTAGCTCCGCCTGATCCAATTAGAAGCCCCTTCTCCCGGGTACGGTCTCTTATCTTTCCGGTTTCTTCCTTGGCTGGCGTCTTTTTTTTCCGGTCTTTCACAAGTTCAATGCCTATCATCAGTCCTTTTCCTCTAACATCTCCGATAATCTTGTGATCTTCTTTCATCTCATTTAGACGCGTCATTATGTATTTGCCTTTGTCAGCAGCTCTTTCGGGAAGTCTTTCCTTTAACATGACATTGATATTTGCGAGTGCTGCTGCTGCTGAAACTGGGTTGCCGCCAAACGTTGAAAGGTGATCGCCGGGTTCAAACGAATCTCCAATGTCTGCTCTAGCTATACATGCACTTATCGGGAAGCCATTTGCTATCCCCTTTGCCAAGGTCATTAGCTCGGGCTTAACATTGTAGTGTTCAATTGCGAAGAGTTTTCCTGTTCTGCCGAATCCAGATTGAACCTCGTCCGCTACGAACAAGATGTCATATTCGTCCAATATCTCTTTTACAACCTTGAAATACTCGGGTGGTGGTGGAATTATGCCTCCCTCACCCATAACAGGCTCAGCTATGAACGCTGCAACTCCTTTGCTGCTACAGTACTCTATCACATCTCTAATTGTTCTCGCACAAAGCAAATCACACGCTGGATACTCCTTCTCGAAAGGACAACGATAGCAGTACGGTGGATATGCAAAGGATACTCCTGGAACATAAGGTCCCATGTCATACTTTCTTCGTCCAGATTGACCCGTGATGCTTAGAGTGCCGAGGGTTCTTCCATGAAATGAGCACATCAAAGCTATCAACTCAGGCTTCTTGGTGTATTTTCGAGCAAGCTTCATTGCACATTCGAGGGCTTCGGCTCCGCTGTTGCCGAAGAAACTCTTCTGTAGAGGTGGTGGAGTAACCTCTGCTAGTCTCTTAGCCAGCTCTATGGTTGAGGGTACATAATATACGTAGGAGCAGGCGTGTACGAGTTTCTTTGTTTGCTCAATAGCTGCGTTTATGATGTCAGGATGGGAGTGACCTGCATTGACAACTGAAATTCCTGAGAAGCAGTCTATGTACTCTTTTCCAGCGACATCTTTTATGATAGCTCCTTTAGCCTCAGTAATTACTACGGGTTGTAGTTTGGTTACCATGCTTGTTATCAGATGTTCATCAGCCTTCTCAATAACCTCCTCAGCTTTTCCCATACTACCACGACATTTTGCTCAGTGTTAGATAAATTTCAACAGAGCTATATTTATGTTTTACAATGCTTCAAATAGAAAGCACATTTTTAGAATCTGTCCAAACAAATGCACAAAGATTTTAAACATCCACTCTATTTCTTAGGCTTGAAGGGATCAGATGTGAAAGTTCTTGTTGTCGGAGGATATGGCGCTCAAGGTTCTGTCATATGCACCTATTTGGCACGAACTCCAGAAGTTTCTCATGTTGTTTGTTCTGGAAGAAATCTAGAAAAGGCGAAGCGGTTTGTCGAAAGGCTCAGTAGTGATAAAGTGAAGCCAAAAAAGCTTGACGCAAATGACACAGATGAATTGGATGATGCCGCTAGGGGAATGGACTTAGTTGTAAACTCAACCGCACCTAAATACAATCTCATGATAATGGATGCAGCCTTGAAGAAGGGCGCCCACTATCAAGATCTTGCGTCAGGACCAACCAACGTACCAATGGACGAATTCGTTTCGAAACAGGTAGAACGAAGCAAGAAATACGAAGATGCAGGATTAACCGCACTGATAAACACTGGATCGTCTCCAGGAGTGATGAACGTACTAGCAAGGCAAGCCGTGGACAAACTTGACCAAGTGGATGAAATAAAGATAAGATACACGGGCTTCATGGATACTAAAGAACTCATTTCACTTTGGTCGCCTGAAACAGCATGGGCAGATATGGCAGAGAAGCCGTTTCTTTTCGAGAATGGCAAGTTGAAACGGGTTCCTCCGTTCAGTGGCCAAGAGGAATATATGTTTCCTGCACCCTTTGGCTCTCAAACAGTTGTTCATCACCATCATGAGGAGGTTGTGACTCTGCCAAGGTTCTTAGGAAAAGGTTTGAAATATGTAGACTTCAAGATGGGTGACGCTGACATACTCACTGCAAAGGCTATATGGGAACTGGGTTTCTTGAATGACAAGCCTATTGATGTTAAAGGGGTCTCGGTTACTCCGAGAGACGTTTTCCTCTCTTTGATTCCACAGCCTCTTACTATGGAAGAGGTGGAGCAAAAAATTATGGAAGGGATATTGGTTGACGCTGCTGAATGTGCAGTTGTTGAGATCACTGGCGAGAGGACAGGCAAGAAAGTGCGTTGCACATATGAGTGGCCTACATTAGGTATTCGAGAAGCTAACAAGATGATTCCAGGGGTCACTCAAGAGTCATATGCTACTGGTGTCCCCGCCGCTATATTTGCTTGGATGCTTGGAAACGGAGAGATAAATGCTCCAGGTGTCATTGCGCCAGAGTGTTTAGGGCTTGAGGTTAGGAAGTCATTTCTTACTAAACTTGCTGAAATGAAAATGCCTGTGTACGAGAAACTGGAAAAAGTCCTGTCTTCCCAATAATTGCATCCAGAAATCGCGGTGACATATTCACGAATATTGCGCGCGCAGTCTAATGGGCCACTTGCTTTTCGAGAACGCCCAAACATTCACGGCATACGCTCAGTGTTGCGCTGTCACTGCCCTCCCAACAACGAAAAGATCTGTTGCAGCGTTTGCAAGTGAGTTGAACAGTTCGCAGAGGCATCGCTGATTCACCGTTGACATTTCATAGCAGAGATTCGAAATAGTCTTTTGTGTGTAGATTGGTGTTACAAACTGCCCGCGCAAATTTTGGCAATTGTCGTGTCGAATGCGGATCCCTTGCCTAAATTCTGAGTTGTGCCAGATATGACGCTGCTTTGCGGAGCACCCATTTACATCTCCGCACTCTCTTGATGATCACAATATACTCCTTGCGGAACAGAGGTTGAAATCACTGCTTTTAAGTTTGATAGTCCATAATTCATTGAATAATTCAACCTCATCGTTGTCTTGAATCTGATTGCCTTTACATCTCATGGATTCATAGGCACTATTAATGGCGCGCGACAAGTGGGGCGACATCTTATGACGATGCAAAAGAAGTCAAGCTGAATGGCTAGGAAAGAAAGGTTACCTGAAGACTTTAATAATGTCTGCTCAATTTATGATGATGATCTGCTTTCTTTATAGAGGAGGAGATGAAATATCAAGATGATCAACGTAGGCGATCACGCTAAATGCCCGCAATGTGGTAGGGAAGCCCGTGTTGTCTGGGTTTCGCAAGACGAGAAAACAGTGGCAATCAGATGCATGGGATATCACAGTCATGTGGAGAAAAGCCCATCTTCAAAGGTCACTTCACGCTATAAAACTGAATCTAAGAAGAAATATGTCAAAGGAACGATATTTCTCATTGAGGCAACCAAGAAAGAATGAAAACTCGGCTTCGTCACGAGATCAACCCTGAATCTTGTAGAGTGCGTATTCTGGAATATTCTTTCTGCTTTCTGGTTCTCTTCCCGCAAAACATGACCGCGATACTGCTCTTTCACTGAAGACTTTCAAAAGGCCGAAGAAATGCCTCAAAACTGCGCCTTAAGTCCTTAAAAGGCGCGCGTATTGTGGGTTCTCATTTTCCTGAGAAAAAAGTACTCTAATATATCTCTTATGTAGAAGAGAAATGCCTTCCTTTCATCCTCCAGAAATTTCCGATGCGAAGTGAAGGCAGAAATGTCATCGTTGAAGGCCGCCTTACCTATTCTTCTGATCCTTAACGAAATGTCATGATCTTCTGATGTGAGCAACTTCTCGTCGAATCCCTCAATCTTCCAGAAAGCATCGGTTCTAAATGCACAAGAGGCGCCCCAAAACAGAGGATAATTGATTCTTACTAGGATTTTCTGAAGAATATTTGTAAGGCTGTAAAGGTACGGTCTTTTGATTCTTTCAAGGGGAAACAAAGGGCCTGTCACACAAGCAACATTTTGATCTTGAAAAGCCTCCACGATGCCTTTCAGCCAAGATTCTGATGCAACAGTGTCAGCATCAATGAATGCCAAAAACTTGCCCGTCGCCATCTTTGCTCCTAAGTTTCTTTGAACACTCGGGCTTCTTTCTTGAGAAACCACAACCTTATCTGCATATCCCTTCGCGATCTTCACAGTAGCATCTGAGCTTCCACCATCAACGACTATTATCTCAAAATTATCACAGGTTTCCTGGTTTTTCAATGAAGCTAAACATCTTTCCAAATACCTTTCTTCATTCAATGTAGGGACTATGGCTGAGACCAGAGGATTCAGGAAGAGTCACTCTCCGATAGTCTATTACATGTTTGTGCATAAAGCATTTAACGTAAATCTGGAACATTTGAAAAGGATCATGTTCACACAGATGGAAGTTCTCGCAAGATTAACGAGAATAAGGGCGTATTTGCTCACCCTGTTTTCGATTATACCCTTAATATTTCTAATCTCTCCACAAGATCTATTCTCTCCTAGAACGGCTATAGTCTTCTTAGCCAATCTCTTTCTTACAGCCTTCGTATACGCTTTTAATGATTTAGAAGATGCTGCTGATGACTTCAACATCTTGGAAAAAAGAAAGAGAAACCCTATTGCTAACGGCGATTTAACAAGAGCACAAGGATACCTGATTAGTTCTCTACTTCTACTGATTGGTTTGCTTCTTCTGGTAGTCATAAGTCCCTTGGTTTTTTTCTTTGGCTTAGTCTTGGCTTTCGTGGGGTTTCTTTATTCATGGAAACCTGTGAGATTCAAATCTATGCCTTTTGTCGATTTGATTTCACACGTAATCTGCTTGGGGGTCCTTCAATTTTTCATAACATACTTGACATTCCGCTCTTTTGACCCCTTTGTTATCCCATTCTTAATGATAATAGTACCTTTTTCATTAATGATTGAAATCCTTTTTGAACTCAGAGACTTCAATGTCGACAAGAAAACAAACATAAGAAACACAATTCAAAGATTGGAAAGGTTTGACATAAAGAAGTTGTTATTTGCTTTAGGTATAATAGCAATTATTGGGTTTGCCATCATATTCTTCACCATTCCATCAGACTGCAAGATAGTCATACTCACGGGTTCGATATTCTTAGCTATTGTAATCATCTCAAAGGTGAACAAGCTTTTGAAGTTGTATTCTTCAAGAACTTCCTTCAGATGAAGTTGCACGTACGGAGAGTAAATTTTCAAAAGGGTGAAGTGATGTGTGCACCTTAAATTGTTAACCCAAACCAAACAGACTTAAATTCTATTCGCGCGCGCAAGCTGCGCCCATATCACCATCAGAAATCGAGAGATGTGCGCAAATGGAAATTATATATAGTCCAAGGATAAAGTAAATGCAAAACGAACAAAAGAGGTGATATACCTGACAAAGGGTACAGTGGCGAGATGGCTCGGCGGGAAAGGCTACGGGTTCATTAAATGCGAAGATGGCAAAGAAATCTTTGTTCATAACTCGGATATTCAGGGCAAAAGCAGCCTCAAAGAAGGAGAAAAAGTAGAGTTCGAAGTGAAAGACATAGGTAGAGGACCGCGAGCTGTCAAAGTTAAACCGATTTCTGAATAAAACGAGAACATCTAGCGCGCGCATTTGATTGGGCGGTTAGGTTTGGGTTTGGCTTAAATTGTCAATGCAATATAGCACACGCGGTGGCGCTTGAACAACTTTTTTATATCATTTAGCGCGACATGTTCTCTTCAAGATAAGACTTGAAAGAACTTTGGTGACCCAAATTGAGGTTGAAGATTCACCCAGAAAAATGCACAGGATGCATGCTTTGTGCCACCGTCTGTTCGGCGAGACTTGTCAAAGAATTCAACCCATCGAGATCTGCCGTGTATGTAGAATCTCTTCTACCTGAAAAGCTAGTAATACGCCCCTACGTGTGCATCCAATGCGACGAACACCCTTGCGTTGAATCGTGTCCCGTTGAGGCCATAATCGACAATAAAGAACTTGGCATTTACGTTGTTGACAAAGAACTATGCACCGCCTGTGGAGCCTGTGTAGAGGTCTGTCCATACAATGGACTGCGACTCGATCCAGCTGAAACATGCGCAATAAAGTGTGACATTTGTAAGGGAAAACCTCGATGTGTTGAGATATGTCCGGAGGGCACTCTTGAAATAGTCAAATAGGTGAAGAGAATGGTTGAAGGATATGTTGGCAAAATATTACGCGTAGACCTTAGCAGTGGAAAAGCTTCTTCAGAGGATCTAAATGAAGAGTGGGCCAGACTATTCATCGGTGGCAAAGGCTTAGGCGCCAAATATTTATACGAAGAAGCGAAACCTGGTGTAGACCCTCTCTCACCTGATAACACTTTAATTTTGATGACAGGACCTTTGGCTGGTACCACAGCACCTTGTGCCCCGAAATATGCCATTTACACGAAGTCTCCTTTGACAAACGCCTTTCTAGACAGCTATATGGGCGGCTATCTTGGTGCTGAACTAAAATTTGCTGGATTCGACGGTGTCATAGTAAAGGGGAAAGCTGAGAAACCTGTTTATCTCTGGATTACCGATGGCGAAGCTGAGCTGAGAGATGCAAAGAACCTCTGGGGCTTAGACATTCACGAAACTGAGAAGCGGATCAGAGAAGAGCTTGAAGACAAAGAGGTAAAAGTCGCTGCAATTGGACCTGCAGGAGAGAAATTTGCGAGAATCGCCTGCATCACCGTTGATCTCTACAGACACGCAGGCAGGGGAGGAACTGGAGCTGTCATGGGTTCCAAAAACCTGAAAGCTATAGCCGTTCGGGGACATCAAGGAGTAAGTGTCCCAAACATCGAAGAATTCATTGAGCTTTCAAAAGAGATAACCAAAAACGACGTGTTAACCGAGGAAAACATCTGGGCAAAGACCGATGGCACACCGGGCTTCCTACAAATGGTTCAAGAAGGAGGAATCTTGCCCACAAGAAACTTTAAAATGGGCACATACGAACACGCAAACGAAATAGATTCGGATGCCTTAAAGAAGAAAATATTCGTCAGAAGAAGAGCATGCTATGGATGCCCACTTGGCTGCGGCAACCTAACTCAAGTAAAGGATGGCCCGTTCGCTGGAACAGTGGTTGAAGGACCCGAGTACGAAACCCTTGCCATGGCAGGAGCAAACTGTTACATAAAAGACTTGGAAGCCATAGCACATTTCAATCTCCTTTGCGACAAACTTGGATTAGACACAATATCCACAGGAGACGCCATTGCCTTTGCTATGGAGTGCTACGAG
>JASFPO010000072.1:0-10214 GCA_050115935.1 Candidatus Bathyarchaeota archaeon
AGATGAGTACGTTGAAATCAAAAACAAAGACATTACCCAAGGCATAGATGAAAAGGAAATAGACGCAGTTGTATTAGACATGGCAACTCCATGGCTTGTTATTGCGCATGCCTATTCAGCTCTAAAAGGAAGTGGCAGCCTCGTTTCGTTCAGTCCAACTATCGATCAGGTTGTAAAAACGACGGAAGCTCTGGAAGAAAATGGATTTGTTGCCATTGAAACCATAGAATGTCTGATCCGAAGAATGCAAGTAGCGCGGGGAAAAACTAGACCTGAAACTCTAATGACCGCTCACACAGGCTACATCACATATGCCCGCAAAGCCATTATTGAACACTGAATTTTCTGGATGATCAACGAGCCCGAACAAAGCAACTAGTTTCATGAACAACTAACGAGATAATATCAAGAAGGAACTGGTGTCCTCCGCAGCTCTGCGAGTCCACGAATGATGTACCCAAGGGCAAAGAGCACTAGGGCTACACCAACTAGCGTCCACAGGTTGGATAAACCATTGGCAAAATTAGCCCACGCTTCAGTTTCCTTCACTTGAGCATCCAAGGCATCTACTTTGGCATCCTCTAACACTGTTCCCCCGTTTTCCTCTGCTGAAAAGGCCTTATCAATGAGACTTAATGCGCTTTCGTAATTTACAAATGCATCAAAGAATTCTCCCAACTCATAAAAGTACTCTGCAACATTAGTTGTGTTCATCGCTCTTTTCCAAAGCATTTCAGCTCTAGTGCTGTTCCATCTTGCCACGGTGCCAAGATCTCTCTTTATCCCATTAATTGTCTCAGCGATCTCTATAGACTTAGCTTGTTCCGCAGAATACACCGCGAAATAGGGCAATCCGAGTTCTCTTCTGGTTTTGATATCTCTGTCAACCACTGTCCCGTTTCCATCAGTGTGCTCCAAATACACTTCGTAGTCCCAGATGAACAGATTAGAAGCATTCATAGTGCTTGGAACCTTGAAGGTGATGGTGAAGATTCGTGATTCTTCCCAATCCAATGCAATAGTATTAGTTTGGTTAGCTTGGGTTGAATTGAACATGTCGCCCCAGTTGAGGTTGATTCCAACCGCTGAAACGTTTATCGGCATATCCGTGTATGTGCTGTAATTGTGTATCACACTCACGTAGAGAACTGCGGTGGAACTCGACTTATAGGCAACAACTGTCTCGTTGTAGAAGGAGTCGGCGCCGTGAAATTCGTGTCCAGCCCATGTTGCGGTGAAAGATTCAGCTTGAACCTGATTCTGCATTGAAAGTAAAACAGATGCTAACAAAAGTAGTGTTGCCGAAGCTGTAAATGCTTTTGTATTCATGCTCTTTTCTCCTAAGTATTGGTTTTATGTTAGGTTTCAGACTACTATATAACATTTAAGATGTGATTGCTTGTTCGATCTCTATAAGAAACCACGTGAAATGAAATCGTAGAAAGTATGTTAAAAACTGGTTTTTCTCCTGAGATAACGCATTACACCAAATGCCGTGACAAGACTTAGTGCAAGCATGAACACTAGGAATAGAAAGTCTGGAGCTAGGGTTGCAGGTGCGATTCCGTATATTTTCTCTATTTCAGAAGGCCTGTTTCGCATAGACTCTGCAAAGGAAAGAGGAGGGGGAGGTTGTTGATCTAGCATCAACGGCTCATATGATCTTGATTCACCTGTGAACAGGGCAAAGGGAGCTAGCATGGTGGCTACACCTATGAAAACTGCTGCAAGAGTGTAGGCAAGAGCTTTTTTCATTGTTGCCATGCTCCCAGTAAAGATTGAATAAGTATCTCGCTTTTAAGTCCACTTTTTAGAACACCTGCTTGCGGAATCAAAATGGCTTCGCCCTCCAAACCCTCACAGTCTCAAACCATAGAACAAGTGAAGCAGCAGAGCCAAAGATTAGAGCAACCAAGTTGTGTATACTGAAAGTGTGTCCATAGAAGATTACATAAACTGCCAACATCGTGGA
Source organism: Candidatus Bathyarchaeota archaeon (assembly GCA_050115935.1). Lineage (GTDB taxonomy): Archaea > Thermoproteota > Bathyarchaeia > Bathyarchaeales > Bathyarchaeaceae. The sequence continues at coordinate 1,973 of JASFPO010000072.1, forward strand.
AAACCAAACTGAGTAAAAGAGGTAACGAGGAACAAGATAACGGCCAAGCCGTGTGAAGAGTCGGAGCAAGCCAACTTTGACCTCCTGTTTTAGGAAGTATTCTCCCGTTCTAGTTTTCTCTATCAAACGGAGTGAAAGAAGCTTGTCCAGATGATGCGCAGCCACGCTTGGACTTGAGAAACCAAGCGACCGCTGAATCTCTCTAACTCCCACCTTGGATTGTGGAGAACGCAACATGTGCCAATATACTTGGAGAGTCTTTCCTTTCAGCTGCGACTCGACCACGGCTAAGTCAAGCTTAGAAGAATCTTTTGACATGAAACTCGCCAGAATATGATTGAGCACATGAGATATTTAAAATTCTAACAGGATCATTGCTAGGAAACCTTAAATCAAGCTGAAACCTAGCCTAAAAAGAAGGTAAAAACGTGGCCGGGATGAGGTAGTCTGGTTAGCCTACGGGCCTGTGGAGCCCGCCGCCCGGGTTCAAATCCCGGTCCCGGCCCTCATGCTTATCTTGGCTCATGAGGCCATCTTCTTGTTTCGCGCCCCCTAGCCGCCCTATCGCCTCCTTCAGGGCGTTCTCGCAGGTCTTTGACAGGTTGAGCCCCGTTTGCCTGGCGGTTTCGACCACTTCCTTGTCCAAGTACAGACAGGTGGATTTCTTCTCTCCCATGCGACCACTCAACATCATATGGTATCATGCGCTCTCGGGCTATTTATTGGCCTCTAAGAAAGAAGCTGAGGCTGTGCACCTCCTAATCTTCCCTCTTTTTGTGCATTTTTCTTATTGCTAGATATTGTTTCAACTCAACTAAACTTTTAATCTTGAAGGAAGAAACGCAGTTACCTGACCACGCTAGTTTCAGAGGTCCATCAAATTCGACTTTAAAGGTACTTATTGAGTTGTTTATGCTACGAACCTCATTAATAGGGTCGGGTTTATCCTCAATGAAAACGGTTTCCTTTCCCGTCACTCTAAATTTCTCAAGCAAAATGGAAAAACCTTGTTTTCTGTCACTAACGTCCTCTCCTACTATAAGAATATGCCCAAAAAATCTACTCAGTCCACTTTCTTTGATTCTTCTTTTCTTCATGCTAGGTTGCCCATCGCTTCCACAGATTATTGATATTTTGGATCCACGTTCTTTAAGAAAAACAAGCAATTCTCTGGCACCTTCCATTATACTAGTGAGACGAATTCTATGTCTCCAAAAATCCTTCAGCAATCCATCAAGACTTCCTTCGCTAAAGCTTGGATCAAATTCTCTGAAAAACGCAGGCCACCATTTCCTTCTATCATAATTACCTTTCGCATCTTCCATATCTTCATACGTTATTGCTCGTTGTACAAAATAGTCCACTTTTTTTCCTAGTTCCAGATGCTCGGCCAGAAGTTCATAAATGACGGGCAAGCATGAATAGCTGTCAACTAATACTCCATCGAAATCAAATACGAATAGTTTCCATCTCATTTCATGATGCAAGTTTAGTCTCCTCTTTAGTTCTTATGCACAAATACAACCTACCCAATGCCATTGGCAGAATAATTAATAATATTGCAGTTATGATTTCTGAGATACGACCTTGACCGCCATATCCTAAGATTACTGGTAGGAGTGCTAGTATTGCACCAAATGAGATAGAAAGCCATATGTATCCCTCCCTGATTCTTGACACTCTTTCTTTGTTCTTCAAAACGACATTTTCAAAAGCTTCCTCAGTTTCCTTTTGAAATTTCATTATTGTACTATAAATCCTCTGAGGGAATTCCTCAATCCTTCTTACATACGTTATCCGACTTAATCCTATCAATGCAAATGCCGTTTTCTTGGCGTCATGGTACCACGATCCATCTTCTTTGAACCTTTCAGGCTTCCTAAAGATTTCAACTAATATCTCATCAATAAGCTGATCAACCTCTCCACCCAAAAAGCTAGCCAACCCCATAAATCCCATCGTGACGTCTTGAAAGGTAGCCTCACTTATACCCGTTCTTTTGATTCTTTCCAGAAAACTCCTCAGACACTTTTGAGTAGTTAACAACACATTGCTTGAAATGTTATATTGTGCACGCACCAAACTATCCAAAACCTGACCTGCAACATAAGGATCTAATATTGCTGAGCCATTCCTCTCCTTTTCTGGAAGCCTGTCTGCTACTTTGGAAGCAAACAGATGACTTATTCTCTGTCCTTCCTCCTTCAAACCTGCATCGAGTAGAGCATTAATGGCTTGAGCAATGTGGTGGAGTTCGAGGTCACCATGTTTCTCCTTTACTTGATTCTTGACCCATTCAACAACTTTGAAAACCCATTCGTCTCTTACGCCTAACCTTAACAAGGCCTGAATGCAGATCGACGTGTCCCAAAGGTTATTCTCCCAATTATCTACGTTGCGAACACGCTTCAACCAACTAATTCCCAACTCTAGGCCACCATAGTACTTTCTTTTAATCCTCCATTTTCTTTCTTTGATCCCATAGATCGAGAAAGCCAACAAAACCAAACCAGTATCAGCAACAGATTCATATCCCCAATACCCTTCTGGATGTTGGTGATTTTTTAACCATTTAATAGCGCTTTGTAGTTCTCTCTTCGTTAATAGCTTCTGATGTTTCTCAAAAGAGCGTATTTCAAAGATCAGTCTCGAAAAAATCTCACCCACACTCTGCATCAAAGCACCCTAGTTTGAGTATTCATGTTTAACGAATTATGTTTTGCGCCGCTAGTTTCGCACCGGCAAGGAATTGGCCGGACACCTCAGAGGGTGCATGCACGCATAGGTGTGCATTATCAAAGATACTGAGTTTGTTCTAGTACAAGATCCACAAGGAATTCTTCGATATCTTTGTACTTTTTTGGGTCTGCTATGGCTAAATAGCTAGATATGTGATCAGCAAAAACGAGGAGGATCAGGTCTATGAAACATCCATTACAGTTTTTTTTGAAGATCTCAACTTTTTCTTTCATATACACTTCATTCTTACTACTTGAATCAGCAGATAACACTGATGCTTGTGTATGATAACCCACCAAGCATACGAGGTATTCGATTTCTCGTTCGGTCATATTGAACCTTTTAGCAATAGTTGGGATTTTCTTGATGCCAACGCTTTCGTGATTTGGGCATGATGTTATTCCTTCAGGTTCCACAATAAAAGTGTCTATTTTACCTATGTCATGCACCAGAGTCGCAAACTTCAACAAGAATCTTCTAGTGTAAAAACCTCCATCTACATCGAATTTTCTTTCAAGATAAGACTGTAACTTTTCTCTGACTTCCTTGTTCTCTATGAACTTTAGCTCAAGAATAGCGTCCATTTCTTTCCTAATATTAAGAGTATGGTGATACACTGATTCCTGTTTGTGCCACTGATTATTTTCAATTATTTTTTTGAGTAATTCAAGTTCAGGAAAGACTTCGAATAGCTGATTCTGTTCTGGATGTTCGACACATTCAATCCTAGCTTGAAGCTCAGATGACGAAATTTGTTCCATCGTCAATATCCCAGGTCATTTTTGATTAAATATAATCATACGCATGACTTAACGTTTCTTCTATACTCAAGAATGCAGTTATCTAAGAACGCAATTATTGGTGAAATAGGTTCACCTTTGGTGAAATAGATACGAGGGCTTCTGCCCCCCACTTTGGGCGCATCCGTAAGGTGCAAAAACATAATGATCATGCGCACGCCAAGCAAACCGTTTGCAAAGCAATACGACTGCATGGTAATATGTACGCTAAGCGATACGCGCGCTCTGCAAGCCGACGTCAAAACGTAGGGAAAACCTTACCTGAAAAAAAATGTTAGAAACCGCGGGAAGGCAAATGAAAGTTTGCTGGAAAAGGCCGAAAAGTGCACGTCAGAGACACGGCTGGGTTCTTGACATCACCTTCTTGTTTTGGGCTCCCAGCAACCTTATTATCATGATCAATAGGTTTTCGGAGATCTTGCCGGATTTAGCCCAAACGTTTGGTGGTCTCCGTTAACTATCTGTCTAGGTAGTGGCAGGCTGGTTTTTTGGTTCCCTTTTGGCCACTTGTTTCGCGAGCTTGTGCTATGAGTAGACATATGTCCTGTGCGATATCTGGACTCTTTGCCACGAAAAAGCACAAGAGCTCTTTGCTTTCAGAAAACAAGTACACTGCAACTCCTTCTTTCCATCTTTTCAACAGAATCTTGGTTTTTTCTATTGCATATTTGTTATCAGCGAGTTTCACCGCAAATTTATCTGGCAGAAACTTCATTGTTTCAGGACTCATCGTGTCTCTTCTCCATCCGCACTCAAAACATTCTAGATGATTCCAGCTCTCTTAAACGATATTTCACTTTACGACATATGAGCCTACGACGCTAGTAAAAAAGATACAAGCCCCTGACACGAAATTCGAAGATCTAGCAGATTGACCGACTAGGCCCCAACATACGCCATCTATGACAAAAGAGTAAATAGGAAGTCGAGCCAAGGAAAGTCCGGTGGTCTTATGGTAAAACGAGGCCGAGTTAAGATAACGGTTTTGAAAAAACTGAGTACAAAGGAGATATTTGGAGACAACCCTCCATTCGGAGAGAGCTCAGAGGCCTGCCGCCAGTTTGACGTGGGTCAAGAGTTTATAGTAAGCGAAGATGGCGGAATGCCAGAAGGCTTCTGTCATTGGGCTTGGAACGACATGTACAAGGTAGTAACTACGCTGAAATATGGTGGAAACTTCTCAGGAAAAGAGGAGAAAGAGGCATCTATTGTGCGTTGTTGCACCGACGGGTTGAGACCAGTCATATTCAAACTCGAACGCATCTAAAATTTTGCAGGGTGATATCCGTAATCGCAATATTCTTGCGTCCACAAGTCTCAACTAGTATAAACTTGCATAGCCTAAGCCGGCGCACCTGGAAATGAATCCTGAAAAACTGACATTAGCCACGCTCTTTGGTGTCATAGTCTTCGCCTTTGAAACTATCCTGCCTCCACCGATTGGCCACGCGTTCGTTCTCCTTCAGGCTCTGCTCCTATCTCTAGGCCACCTGATGTTGGGAACACCTGGAGCAACCTATGTGTCAATAGTTGGAGGTCTGCTCACTGCAGTTTTAAGGACGCCCCTTGCACCCTTCACAGCAACATTTGCTCTGCTTTATGGCTTATTAATCGATGCTATCGCGTCAACCATCAAGGTCAGAGGCGCAAAAGATGATGTGAAAGTCAAGAGGTTGATTATTGCAGTGACAGTTAGCACCACCATCGTAGGATTGGCTAGTTACTACACCTCGGTTCTTTTGAAAGTCTTTATTACAAGAAATCCCATGCTGGAAGTGGGAATTTTGGTTGCTGGGATCCTGAACGGGCTAGCAGGCGGATATCTAGCGGTTGTGGTTTGGAAAAGAATACGTAAGCAAATAGAATAAAGCAAAAGCATGCTCAGATTGTTTCTACTTCACTAGACTTTTCTTCTCAACTGGTTCTTCACGCAAACCTCAAAATCTTTCCCGGGAGCAGCTAGCTCAAAGATTTCAGTGAATTCATCATCGTTCAGAATCTTGTATTTCTCTCTCGCTCGCCAGCCAACGGGAATATTCTCAATGCTTTCGGTAACAAACACAATGGATCTGCCATCATGAGCAAGACTCTCAAGAACATACTGATTCACAAATCCTTCCACATGAAACTGTCGCAAAACAAAGCTCCCTCTACTATCGTCGTGACTGAAGTAATCTACGTCTTCATGAATCTCACCCTTTGGATTTTTTTCATGTGGTTCGAATGTGGACTTGTTTCTCACTCGAAGAAATTTTCCATTCAATACGAATTCATAATCTCGTTCAGTTTTCGACTTGCCAGAACTGCTCTCACCCGTGCCTTCCCATGAACCCACAAAAAATCTGAAAGGAGCCCAAACATCGTGCTTGCCTTTTTTCATCTTCACTCAAAAACTCCATTCCACACCTGAGAAACATATCCAATACACATTATATCTTTTGCTCCTTTAGTTCTCATCGCGTGTATCCTCCATCCGGAAAGAGCCCAGCAAGGCAATGGTTGCCAAAAGTTGAATGAAGGTTCATTCTAAAGCCGCATTTGGAGAGAGAGGAGGAGACAGCTTAGAACGAAATTATTGAAGTGAACAGTCGCACGCGTTTGCATCAGCATTTGATGTGGCCTCTCAACCTCCACCGATTCTTTGCGGCTCTGCACGAATCACAGTTTTGACCAAAAATGGGGGGGATCTGATTGTCTGTTTCCAATCTGTCTATTCTACTTTGGTCTATCGAATCTACGCATATACATTAGGGCTTGCGCCTTGTTCAACTCTACTTCAAGAAGACGATTTGCACGTGAGTTCGCAAGTTTGTGAGGAGCAGCGGGTAGCGGATCAAGCAAAGGAACGCTCGAATCTTCTTTTCCAGGCCGAATTAGCTTGAGCAGCCTTTCTCTGGCTGAACGAAATCCACTTTTGGCTTCAAGCATTTTCCATTCCATTTATACCACCACCATATTACTACTTAAAGACACGTTTTAATAGTAGGACATTCGTATCTTATAAACATTCCGTCTCAGTATAAAAGATGTGTATATGCACAACCAAAAGAATAATATACTTGTAAGATGATGATATTAACGGGGTGAGAAGAGTGACTTCCTGCAAATCAAAAGATGAAAAGACAAAACCAAATGATCCATGTCCATGTGGAAGCGGAGTCAAATATGAAGACTGCTGTGGAAAATAGTCCACAAAGCTCTTTAAAATCCTCCCCCTTTTTTTGTTAAGTGGTGAGATTGGTGAAACCAATAAAAGAAGTTGGTCCTGAAGCTTTCAAATTGCTAGGCGATGAAACTAGAAGAAAAATGATTTTTCTACTAAGAGTAAAAGAATTGACAGTGAGCCAGATTTCAGACGAACTTGGCATAACACCGCAAACTATCTATCATCACATCAAGAAGCTTGAAAAGACGGGTCTAGTGGAAGTTGCACGAGAAGAACGTATTGATCACATCGTTGAAAGCTACTATCAAGCAACGGCGGAAACCTTCATCTGTAGTATTGGATCGCTTCGCAAAGAGACAGTTAAAGTCGATATGTTGGACGTGCTGAAGGGATTGAACAAAATTGGCTTTAAGATAAAGAGTAGCGATGAAATTGGATCAAGGCTGGTTGATCTAGAAACAAAGATGATGAAACACAAGGGTACAAAGAAGCTAGAAGATGCAATTGTGAAGCTCGAAAAAGACTTGGATTTCATGACCTTAGAGTGGATAAAACATTACGCTGATATCATACTTATGTCGGAGGAGGAATTCGCCGAAAAAGAAGAACTTAGCCGAGAGAGAAGACAACTTCTGCTCTCAATCTGCAAAGATAAGCCAAGATTTGCGAAAATATAGAAAACGCACGAGTAATCTTGTTAGGTTGACCTAAGCTTTTCTACTCTTGAAGCTCTCTCGACGTTCGAAGCAGATGAATTACGATTCGCAGATATCAAGGTGTCAATAGTAGCGCTATCTTTTCAGTTCTTTGATTAGTACGTTTTCTATTACCTGTTGTAGGTTTGCATCAAGGCGCCAAGAAAAGTCTATTGATTCAATTATCCGTTGCTTGTCGCTCGTTTTCCGTCGACACTTCTTATGAAGGTTCGACTTCTGCTTTATGATCTGGTAAGATGGCTTCGACATTCCTAACAATAGGAATCAGATATCCTGCACATCCGACTAGTATCCCTAGAGCCCCAGCAAACACAAACATTAGCGACATACCAGCTCCAGGACCATGGCCAACTAACCAACCAAACGTAGGCGCCCAACTACCTTCTGACATCATAGCTGGCTCGAAGACGCGATCTGCAAGAGGCCCAGCAATTAGCATGGCTAAAGGCGCTCCTACCTGTGCGATCATTCCTCGCGCGGCAAAAACGCGTCCCTGCACATCTGGGGCAACCTTGGTTTGCCAGATGGCTTGGCTGGAACCGTTGATGATGGGAACAAAGAAAATTGTGAAGAAGGCGGCTAAGACCCAGAATATGGGCTCTTGTGCAAGTCCAACCAACAGCATTCCTACTGTCACAAGTATCAACCCAGTTAATACCCCATGTATCCTGCGCTTTGGACCACCCCAAACACTTAATGCAATACCACCAACCAATCCGCCTACTCCGATAGCGGACTGCACCATTCCCAATACGGCTTGATCACTCCCAGTTCGCGCCAATATCATAGGTGACAGCAGTGTGAAGGCAAAGGGAGCAACA
>JASFPO010000073.1:0-10016 GCA_050115935.1 Candidatus Bathyarchaeota archaeon
TAGTACTGACCCCGCCTGGAGGAAGCCATCCTAGCCACAATGAAAACACTAGGACTAACACCAATGCGATCCAAAAGCCGGGTAACGAGATTCCAGCTATCGCTACTAGTGAAGATATCGCATCAGCAATTGAGTAGTGCTTAACGGCGGCAATGACCCCGAGGACAACTGCAATCACCACTGACACAAGCTCAGCCACGAGCATGAGTTCCAAGGTGTACGGAAGCCGTGAACTTATCATATCCAGAACCGGTAGTTGGCTTAGAAATGAGTAGCCAAGGTCGCCACGCAGTACCGTGCCAAGCCACACTAGGTATTGCACAGGAATCGGTTCGTCAAGCCCGTATCTCCTTCTTATTTCCTCCCTCACTTCCTGAGACATGTGTCTACCGCCTATTGTGGTGGACGGGTCACCTGGGGCAAGATGAATTATGGAGAATATTGCTATTGAAATCAACAGAAGGGTAGGGATGACCACAATGAGTCTTCTGATTATATAGGTTCTAAGTGTCACGAGGCAACCAACCGTCTTTTCTGATGGTTTCGAATTTTCTCATGCACGTTCTTATCCTTTACGGTAGAGCTAACGCGTACCCTTACTTCTTCGCTTGGGACTTCTTCGTTTGAGAGCGTACCAAATTAAAGCAATAGCTACAACCACAACTGTAGCGATTCCCAAGATGAGGAGGATAGGTATAGGTTGTTCTTCACGCATCCATATTGTGACTATTGTTCCGCTCTCTAGCACATTGTCCTCCACGTCGACTTCACCAGGTAACGCAATTGCCACAGCCGTTACAGTGTGATTTCCTGGTCGAACGTCTGTTGTGTTCCAAACAAACACTAGAGACTCGGTTGTTCCAGCTGCTAAATTCACGGATTTACTTCCTACAAGCCAAAAGGTTAAACCTGGTTCGTAGTCACGATAAACTTCAACGATTGCATCCTCTGTCACCGTTCCCTGATTTTCGACCACAACGGCGACATTTAGAAGCTCACTTTCTTCCACTTCAGTTGTGGATGGTGTAACGCTGACAATAGCTATGTCGTGGGTCACTTCTAGTTGGTTGGAGAAATAGCCGCCCAGAATGTGACCGGTAGAGGGGATGTTCTCGTCTATTATGTTGAAGTTTTCCATTATACTGTTGTATCCTATTAGTCTCGTTGTATCTCCAAAGACTAAGTGCGAATCCCCACGACCCACCACTGTGAATGTTATATTAGCCATTGTGCCAGGTCCAGAAGTCACAGTGACTGGCTCGCCTGGTGGGTCAAAGAAGGCGTTTCCCGTCAGCGACAGTCTCCCAGCTGTATTGTTGAATTGACCGCCTCGCGGCATAGTGGTTCCTGCGTCGTCAGTGATGAGATCTCCGTTGACGACTTCGACGCCTTCTAAAACGTTGGGATTAAATGCTAGTTCGAACTCGTAGCCCCAAACGTCGTCGCCGTCATAATCCGTGTAGATGGAGATCGTGTAGTTCAAGCCTGGTGTTATTGCTTGGTCCACAGTGCTCGCGGGTATGACGATAATATACGGAGATTCAGAGACTCTCACTTTGATGGGTGAAACTAGCGTGTTATCCTCTGTGATCGTTTCTTCGGGTAGATGATCTGCTTCGGCTTTTATGGTGTAGATTCCAGTGCTTGCGTCCGTGGTGTTCCACAAGAAGAAGAGGGTTGTGTTTGTGTTTGGGGCAAGATTCAGCACGGGTTTTGTTTCGATAGCATTTGTTTCGTAGTAGGCTGTGAGGTCGAATGTTTCGTTCTCGGTGCCTCGGTTGCTGACAACAACAGTGATGTTTACGAGCTCGCCGAGTTGCACGTCAGTTGGGGAGGGTGTGACGCTGACAACCATTATGTCATGTGTCTCTTGTGCAACAACGTGTATTGTATTTGTGTAGAATAGGGTGAGGACAAGGAGTGTGAGGAAGCTTGTGATGATCGATTTCTGCATTTTATTCACCAAATTTGGACGGTGCAATCTCTTTTGTATGACAAAAGCTAGATAGACTTAAGAAGTTTTCCTTTCTACGCGTGTATTCTTGGGAAAAAAAACAAGTTGGTTAGGTGTTTTTAGGGAGTTTTTCTTCTTCTCATAGAGATGATATAGAAGCCTACCGCGATGATGGCAACCGCCACTACTATTATTACCACCCATAATTCGATGGGTAGCCATCCCGAGATAGGTTGTGACAAGGTGAAAGTTCCGTAGATCTTTGTGTTGTTGGTGGTATCAGTTTCCCCAGTTACTGTGCTTGCAACAGCCTTTATGGTGTATTCGCCTGCATCCAAGCCTGTGGTCTCCCATGTGAAGGTCAACGTTTTTTGAGCGTCTGGATCTAAGTCAGTGACATCTGCGGTTCCGATTTCCGTTGTGCCATAAGAAACCTTCACATTGAAAGTTTCGGTCTCGGTTCCCTGATTCTCGACAATAACAGTGATAGTAACGTTCTCCCCGACATCTGCACTTGTTGGAGAGAGAGTGATACTGGCTACGGCCACTTCATGTTTAATGAGATGTACTTGCACTGTTTTAGCATTGTCCGCGGTGTCTGTCTCTTCAGACACGGTTTCTGCTGTGATCGCTATCGTGTAGTCACCTGGGCTGATTCCCGTTGTGTCCCATGTGAAAGTTAGATTTGTTGTGGCCCCACCCGCTAGATTGGTTACGCTCTTCGTTTCAATGAGATTAGTGTCGTAGTGGGCTGAAACTGAGAATGTTTCTGTTTCCGTTCCCTCATTCTCCAAAGTTGCGTTTATTGTTGTTGTTTCGCCAACTGTTATTGTTGTTGGAACCGTGACACTTGAGACGGCTACGTCGTGAGTCATGACTTTGACTTCACCGTCGATATATGTGTTGTCGGCTAAGTTTGCTTCTCCAGAAACTGTGCTTGCTGTAGCTTTGATTGTGTGATTGCCGCCTGCTATGCCTGTTGTATCCCAAAGGAACGTTAAGATTTCTTCCACGTCTGGGTCTAGATCGGTCACTGTTTGGGTTCCGATAGCATTGTCGTCGTAGTATGCAGTTACGTCGAAGGTTTCAATTTCGGTTCCTTTGTTTTTTGCGGTTACAGTAATGTCCACAGTGTCTCCAACTGGTACCATGCTTGGGGACGCTGTGACGTTGGTTACGGCAACATCATGGATTAGGGATGTAATCCTCACTTCTCCATCAATGTACGTGTTGTCGGCGGTATCTGCTTCGTTGGAAACTGGCCATGCATAGGCTTTTATTGTGTAGTTGCCTTCAGACATTCCGGTAGTGTTCCAAGGCACGCTCAATGTTGTGTCTTCTCCTGTTCCTAATCCGGGGAGTTCAGTTTTGTTTATCTCCGTTGAGTCGTAGTAGGTGGATACGTTGAAACTTCCGCTTGGTGTACCTGTGTTCGTGATGTTTATGTCAATGTCTACAATTGTGCCAGGCTTCGCTTCTACGACAGAAGGTGTAACGCTCGTCACCTCAAGGTCTGGTGCATTGCTGAAGAAACCGTGCTGTATTTGTTCGGGGTTTGCTTCAGAATCTATGATGTTGTGAGTCCAAGGTTCCTCAGTAAGCCCACCTATGAGTAATGTTCTGTAGGGTCCTTGGGTTTCAAGGGTTATGTTGGAGCTTCCATAGCCTACAACTGTGAAGGTTACGTTGGCTAGTGTTCCGGGTCCAGAAGTTACCTGAGGCGGGTCAGGGGGGAAGAAGAAGAAGCCATTCCACGTGTATCTTAGTCGACCAGCGGTGTTATTGAAGCCAGCTGTGGTGAACTGCTGCCATGGACCTGTGATAAGGTCTCCGTTGACGACTTCGACGCCCTGCAAGACATCAGGATTGAACGTTAACTCAAACTGCCAGCCAGTAATGTTGTCACCATTTTCACCAATATAGTCTGTGTAAATAGAAATCGTGTAATTCATACCTGGCGTTACCGCTTCGTCCATAGTGCTTTCAGGCACTACCCCAATATATGGGGATACGGCGGCGGATGTATTCATCCCTGTTAGGTTCAGAGCAATCATACCGCTAAGTACAACGATAAGGCAGAGAGTCAGGAATAGCTTTCTTCTTTTTTCACGCGTATGGGTGGCTTCCAACGTTTTTATGGAAATCTCCCCTTTACGCGTGCATGTCTATCTGGGATCTGCGATGGTAGTAGGATATCGTTTCCCGTAGTTTGTGCCCCAGATTACGAAGTCTTGAGGGTAGAGAACGGCGCCGTCATTGTCGAAGTCGGGGTCGATGTCATTTCCTGGGATCTTTGGCCAATCGGGGTCGGCGGGTGTCTTTCCCGTGTTCTTTCGCCAGACCCAGTAGTCGTCATAGTTGACGCGTCCACTGAAGTCGGCGTCGCCTACAGGGCCCAAGTTCACCTGAGGACTGCCCGGTGGAGCGTATTCGGGCTTTGAATACACCCACATCATCAGGTAGTCTTCTGCCCATTGGATGTTGTATGTGTATGGTAGAAGGTCGTCGTTGAAGAGGTGTTCCCCTCCGTAATAGTGCGCTGGCAGTATGTAGGTTTTTCCGGGATATGCTTGTGTGATACCCCAGCTGGGAAGTATATTGTCGTAGATGTATTGGTATGGAATCGCATGGGCTATTGCCAGTCTTACATATCTGTTGCTGAGATATTCATTGTTGAAGTTGAACCATACACCATTGCTTGATGGATAGTTGTATTCGTATACATGAAGATTATCCCACGTCTTCATGACTTCGTAATCGTCTACTGACGCAGTTGGATACTCGCCCATGTCAATGTTGTTGATTTGTAATTCCGTAAGCCGTGTACCCGCGTCGGGTATGAACTCCAAGTAGATCGTTGAAACATAAGGACCGTAACCCAGACCATAACCCCAGTGGAGAGGGTTCCTCTCCAATTTGATGTATTGGTTCTGCTGGTGATGCGTCACTGTGAAAGGCCCAGTGCCGGGTAGCATGCTATGCCAAAACTTGGTCGCTGCATGGTTGGCGATATCTGCGGGTGCAGTATCATGCAGTACGTGCCATGGTATAATGCTGCCACCTCCCCAGTCATTGGAAACCACCGATATGAAGTCGGGATGTGGGAATCTAAGGATGAAGTCCACCAAGTATGGGTCGATAAACTGCTCAGTGTACGCGCACCAAGACCCTCCAGGATCGGGTACAACTTCCACAGACTCTATAGCGTAAGCGAAGTCTCCTGTTCCAGTGCACGCTGCGTCAGGGTTGAATGTTAAGTCATAGGTGAACTTCACGTCTGTTGCGTTCATTGGTTCACCGTCGCTCCATAGAACGTCCTCTCTCAGAGGAACTCTCATGCGCAAGCCACCGTCCAGTATTGTTGGGTAGTCAGCGGCCAACTCGGGCACTATTATGTAATCATCCAAATCGGGCTCCACTCTTCCCGCTTTGGCTAGCCACTCTTCGTGTGTTGCGTAGTTGAGCGACCATGTGTACAGGGTGTCGTAAACGAGAACCTCAAAGTTCTCTTCGGTATAGGAGTCCATATACATTGGGTTCCAAGTCCACACGTCTTCGGACACAGCGTAGAAGATTGTATCGTTTCCGGCTGCATAACGCGCTAGATTTTCGTTGTAGCCACCTTCACCAACCACCAGTTCGAATTCCGTCACGTTAACGTCTAGATGTTTCGCATCGTACCACCAGATGGATGATGGTTCGTAGCCCATGACATAGGGGGCGCTTGCTTCGTAGATTCTTGGGTAATAGATGACAGCTTGAGGAGGGTCATGCATCCACTCTTGTTGCCACGCCCAGAGGTAGTCCCTCCTCGTCCCTGGATCATATGATTGAATTCCTGTCAGTACAAGATTGTCAGCACGCGAATTATTCCAAGGGTGAATGTTGAAGCCTCCTTGGTCAGGCGTTTGGTTGTGGAGAATCATCGAACAGAACCATGGTTCAACAGCGTGGGGCTGGAGCCACCATTCAAGCATGGTTAAGTCCCAGCCATATGTTGGGGGACCGGTATCACCAGGGTAGTTCCACCCATCTTGCCAAACTTTGTACCACCAGTCATACATACTGTTCTGTTCCTTGTAAAGTGAAATGTTGATTTTTTCAAGTTCTGGAATAATGGCGTCCCAAATGGCATGGTATCCACCATAGTATCCCCAACCGGGGTCATCGGTAATGGTTGCTTCTAGAGTGAAGTAGTAAGTCTGCGCCACCGATATTCGGCTACCTAATAGAACCAAATTACCTAACATCAGACAAACTAACGCTGCTCTTACAACATTTTTCCAAGAATTTATGAATTTCACTATTTCACTTCTCCTTTCCTTCATACATCTCTCTTTCGCTTGAAGAATATATAGTACTAAGGCATGTGAAAGATTTAAAGTTTACGTGTTTCCATTGTTCATATCGTTTCGAACATTGTCTCAAATGAAAGAGCATTCCTAAAACATTACACGAAAGCAATTTATAATCCAGACAGCTAGTAGGAGCGTAAAGGTGCAGATTTATCATGCCCTCCAAAAAACTCGACAAATACTGGAAAGTAAAATCAAGCTTAATGAGCAAAGATGACCTAGACAGCATCCACTGGGCAACCCTAGAAGTAATGGAAAACACAGGCATCAAAATCCACAGCCAAAAATCCCTGAAAATCTTAGATGACTCAGGCGCACACGTAGACTACAAGAAAAACATAGCAAAGATACCATCTCACCTAGTTGAAGAAGCCCTACGAAAAGCACCAAAACACATCAGACTCCACGCTAGAAACCCCAAATTCGATATCAAACTAGACGGAAAACACGTCTACATCTCCACAGACGGCATAGGCATAGCCACCATCGATTTCGAAACAGGCGAAAAAAGAAGCTCTACCAAAAACGATGTAGCAACAACAGCGACAATTGCCGACGCCCTAGAAGACCTACACATCTACTGGCCCATGGTAGTAGCTACAGATGTACCACAACAAGCCCACGTGCTACACGAACTCGAAGCCTCTCTGAACAACACCGAGAAACCCATAACGCTCAATTCAACTTCCAAACTGGAAGAAGCCGTTTACCTAGTAAAGATGCTAGCAGCCGCTGTTGGAGGAGAAGAAGAACTCAGAAAAAGACCGATAGCCCACGCCTTCGAATGCACAGTATCACCCTTAATCCTCGATGGAGGATCCACCGACGCCGCCCTAGAATTCAGCAAAGCAGGACTTCCAATAGCATTCATGGGTATGCCCCACGCTGGCATGACAGCTCCCATCACACTTGCTGGGACAATGGTCATAAACAATGCTGAAGTTTTGAGTTCTTTCACGATAATTGAGATGGCAGACCCCGGAGCACCCATAATGTATAGCGCTGTACCTTCAATGCCAGATCTGAGAACAGGTCAGTACGGAGCAGGAATTCCAGAATCTGCACTACTCTTTGCGGCAGGAGCTCAGATGGCCAGGTATTATGGTATACCGTCCATGGTTGGAGGTTTCGGACCTGACGCCAAGATTCCCGGCGCCCAAGCAGCCTACGAGAGCGTCTTTTATGCATTGACACCAGCATTGGTAGGCGCCGACATACTCTGTGGAATTGGATTGCTGGATGGAGATACACTGCTTTCTCTTGAACAATTGCTGATAGACTATGAGATTGGCACTATTCTGCTGCGGCTCATAAGAGGCTTTGATGTAAACGATGAAACTCTAGCTTTAGACTTGATCAACAAGGTGGGACCTGGAGGAAACTACCTCATCGAAAAGCACACAGTTGAGCATGTTCATGAGTGCTGGCGTCCAATGATAAGCTTTTCATCCTCTTACGGAGCTTGGAAGACTGAGGGATCAAGAGACGTTGCACAGGTAGCTCGAGAGAAGGTGAAGGAGATACTCGCAACTCACAAACCAGTACCGTTGGATGCGAACGTGAAAAGCAAGGTCAGACAAATTGTCTCAGAGGGCGAAAAGAAGATCCCTCTTTAAGTTTGAATGCCCACGCGCGCGAATTAGTCTTAGAAGCAGGCGGATCCAAGAGACGCAAATGAGCTTCTAGAAAACGCTTTCAGAAATATTCGCATGCACTTCTGAGGAGGAAGAATTTAACATCTTTCCTTCTCAACTTGTTTGCTTCTCACTGGATGAGCACGCAAAAACTTATAAATAACTGCAAAATAGGAAGGGAGGGCAAATAGCTGACTGATAGACTGCCTGATGTTTTGAAGGAGACAAGAAGCAGGTATCGCTTGTTTGGGTCTCCTGCTTTTAGAGCCATGGTATATGTAGAAGGACTATTGCTGAAAGGGGCCAGAAAATACTTCGATGACATGGAATTCAAGGAAATCATAGTGCCCCACATAACTAAGGCTACAGGGGCATGCGAGAACATCGACACGCTATTTGGAGTTGACTACTTCGGTGAAGCTGGCTACCTGTCTCAAACGGCGCAACTATATTTGGAATCCCTCATTCCATGGATGAACAAAGTGTGGTGCGTAAGCCCAAGTTTCAGGGCTGAACCTAAAGTAGACAACAGACACTTGACAGAGTTTACTCTAGTAGAACTAGAATTTGCTGGCACCTTCGAAGAGCTATTGGAGCACATAGAAGGCGTAATAACCTCTATGATTGAATCTGTGTTGAAGAAGATGACGAGTAGATGGCTGGATAGAAATAGACTTAGACGGGTTGTTCCGCCCTTTCAAAGAATTACTTACGTGGAGACCATAGAAGAATTCGACAGGGAATTTGGTCACGACATAACCAGAGAAGAAGAGCAACAGCTAGTCAAGAAATTCGGTGACTTACCCTTATTCATCACTCACTACCCGAAATCGATGAAGTTCTTTAACATGATACAAAACAAAGACAACCCAGAACTAGTGGATAGTGCAGACTTGATACTGCCCTTTGGAGGAGAGGCAGTTGGAGCCGCATCCAGAGAATACAGATCACACAGACTACGCAAACGGCTGATAGAATCTCAAATGCTTAAACAACTTGAAGCCAAAGGAGGTTCTATTGAAGATTTTGACTGGTACATTGACGTCTACCGGAAGTACGACACAGCGCCTCATGCCGGTTGTGGGATCGGTTTAAACCGGGTCACCCAGTTTGTGCTGGGGGTCAACGACATTAGAATGTGCACTGCTTACCCATTAAACAAGGAAACTCTGCTCTAAGAAAAAACATCGTGTGTGTGCACGTATCCGAATAAGTAGTCCATTCCTTTTCCGAAGCGCGCGCATTCCGAAGGAGAAATACGAGGGCAACAGACTTATTATGTGGAGTTTGAGAATCACTTCTGGGATTAATTTGGCACTTGGACGTTTGACGCTATTATCCGACAACGAGACCGCGCGTGTCCACGAAACAAGTTTGAAGATACTTCAAGAGATAGGAATAAAGGTTCCCAGCAAGAAAGTGCAAAGTTTACTAGCTGAAAACGGCGCAGAAATAGATGCTTCTCATTCGATTGTAAAGATTCCAAGTTCCCTAGTGGAAGAAGCAATTAAGAAGGCGCCGAAGGAAATGATCCTTTGCGGAAGGACTCCAGAATTCGATCTTAAGCTTCCCACAACAGAATTTCCCTTTGTTGCCCCAAACGGCTGCACCAATTTCATGAATGACTTGGAAACCGGGGAGAAGAGAATGACGAAGACCTCAGACCTGAAAGACTTTGCAATCTTATGTGATTATCTCGATGGGGTTGACTTCTTCTGGCCCGTTTGCGTCCCTACAGAAATCCCGCCGCCTCTTCAACATGTCCGCGGTTTCGCTATCGCCTTGAGTAATATCCAGAAGCATATCCAGTCTGACGCTCTCAGTGAGGAAGAGGCTAAACGGCAAATTAGATTAGCGTCTGCTGTTGTTGGTGATGAAGAGAAGTTGAAGAGAAGACCCATATTCTCTTCGACCAATTGTCCTGTTGCTCCCCTTGTGTTCGAGAAAGGATCATCTGAAGCCATGATCGAGTTGGCCAAAGCGGGAATTCCAGTTGCACCCATGTCGATGGCTTCAAGCGGCGTTACAGCTCCTGCAACAATTGCTGGAACGTTAGCCATAGTCAACAGTGAG
>JASFPO010000074.1:0-10014 GCA_050115935.1 Candidatus Bathyarchaeota archaeon
ACCTTGGGTGACATTGATGCCATAATACTAACACATGCACACGATGACCATACAGCAGATTTCGAGGCAATTCTGAGTCTTTTCTCCAAATCACGGGGTGACAAAAGGATCAGCCTATTTATGAATCTAGGAGCTTCTGTCAAATTCTCCAATCTGATCTCAAAGAATGAACAGATCATCGAAAGAATTGAAATCTTGAATCAGGACCAAACTTTTAAACTTGCATCAAATCTTGAGATGAAGGCGACTAAGGCTTTGCACAAAGATATCCTGACAGAGACTTCAGGAAGAGGGCTACTCTTCAGATTAAAAAGAGGAGCAAAAAATTACAAGCTAGGAGTCACAGGAGATACAGCATTTTATGTCAACACTCAGAATGAAAACGGACTGGATTCCTCATTTGAGAATGTAGACGTCTTAGCTTTACATCTGGGCTCAATACACGAAAGAGAATTCGAGTTAGGAGACAATTTTGAAACTCATA
The DNA here is from genome assembly GCA_050115935.1 of Candidatus Bathyarchaeota archaeon. Classification (GTDB taxonomy): domain Archaea; phylum Thermoproteota; class Bathyarchaeia; order Bathyarchaeales; family Bathyarchaeaceae. The sequence continues at coordinate 485 of JASFPO010000074.1, forward strand.
AATACGAAGGAGAACACTTGGGGATTAGAGGGATTATAAACCTAACTTTCAGATGTAGACCTAAACTTGCGATAATCTCTGAATTTGGCGAGGAGCTGAGAGAGCTCAGACCAGTAATTGCGCATCGAATGGACGGTATTTTCGAGAACTATGATTCAACTGGTAACATCAGGGTAATTCCTGGTGATATTGGTCTCAAAGTTGTTTTCAATCGCTCAATTCAAGTAAGATGTGAGATATGTGGTGCATCCGTCAAGCTCAGAGATGTTGGGTTCACTGAGACGCTGATAAACCATAAAATCGCTTATCACTGCAATCGACACAAAAGAGCAGAAATAGTCGATACATTCAAAACAGCAGAGGAAAGAGAATTGCGTATTCGTGCCGAAAGCATGGGGTGTAGTTTAGACATAAACCTACCGAGATATATAGCTGGAGTTGCACATTAGGGCTCCCCTTCTTGAAACTCCACAGCGCACACGCGAGCAAACATGAACCTCCCATTCCAAATACTCGCGCAATCACATCAAGGAGAGCCACGTTTTTATTGGTATATACGCCAATATGACATAAAACACTTCCGTTAAAACGGATGTTCAAAAACTTGAACGGTCTGTTCAAAAGTGTTGAATTAAATCTCACATTGCATATCACTTTACAGAGTAGGAGAAGAACGAAAATGGGAGAAGACATGAGACATGCGAGCATCTATGGCATTGCAGGCATACTCGTGGCTGTACTAATAATCGCTGGCGTCGTATCCTCAGGCTTACAATTTCCAAGCCTAAGGTTGCCAAGCTTCGTCTCTGACAAAGGAACACTGATTGTGGAGATAATGGATGGACCCGTTGACCTGAAACACCTCAACCTCACTATTGACAAACTTATGATTCAAAATGCCACTGAAGGCTGGCAAAATCTTACACTAATAGGCGGTGAACCGGTCTACTTCGACTTGTTGGCACTTGAAAACGTTACCATGACTCTGTCTGAAACCGAGATACCTGCTGGAAACTATACCATGATAAAAATGCACGTGCTAACTGCAAACGCAACTGATGCCGAAGGCGAAACCATACACATCAGGAAGGTTCCCAGTGAATGGATCAAAGTACTCTTGAAACCTCATCTAGAGATGAAGAGCGGCGGTTCTGTAAAAGTGACAATAGATCTCGAGCCTGAACTGGCAAAGATAGTTATCAGCCACAGTCTGAACTTGAAACCAGTGCTAAAAGCAATGATAAGCAACTAACCATTCACTCCCCATTCTTATTTTTTCAGATGTGCACGAAAGAGAACTAACTGCAAGATTTCCTTAACCATTTAAAGACGTGGAAAACCTAGTCACCAACAAAAACGTGGAAGCTACCTCTCTACCATGATTGTCCCCAGTGGGCGCTCGTGATGCCTATATCGAATATGTCGACTGCTCCATCACTATTGATGTCAGCGTTGCCATCATAACCTAAGGGTCCAACAGGTGGTCCAGGATGCCAATGGGCGCTTATGTAGCCTATATCAAAGATATCAACAACTCTATCCCCGTTCACGTCTCCAGGAATAGTCACCATGACGTCGCCATTGACCAAAGTGTTGTCCTCTGTATCTATCTCCTCTTCAATAGTGTCTGCTACAGCCTTTATGGTGTAGTTACCAAAGGTCATTCCTGTTGTGTTCCATTCAAAGATTATCATGGTGGAGTCTCCACTTGCCAAGTCAGTGATGGTTTGTGTTTGAATGATTGTCGTGTCGGCGTAGCTTGTGACGTTGAAAGTTTCAGTGAAGTTGCCTTGGTTTTGAACATTCACATGTACGTACATCTCGTAACCTTGTCCAACAACTGTCTTGGATAGGCTGATGTCTGTGATGGCGACGTCGTGTTGGTATTCAGCTGACCAGAATTCGACTCTGACTCCCACTTCAACGATGTCATCTATTGACAGTGAGCTTGACCCCTTTGCCTCAACAGTGAAGTGTAGGGCTTGTCCCGGTTCCAATCCGTAGTAAGTGCCATTAGACATGGGAATCTCATCGCCTGAGATGATTATGAAATCCGTTCCATTGCCTGAAAGCCTGTAATACTCGAGAAGCTCAATCTTTTCAGTGGAGGTTAGGTAAACTCGAACATCTACTGAAACCGTCTCGTTGTTTGTAATCTTGCGGATATCAGTGTAGACTGCGGTTACGTCCTTGTATAGATTAATGGTGTCTGTCCATGAGAACTGAGCTAGCGCAGATGGAACGTGCGGCATCAAAGCTAAGAAAACTGTGGAAATGACTATTGTTCCCGCTAGGATAGCGGCTAGCTTCTTACTCACTTGGAATCCCTTAGAGTGTGGTTCCAATGAACGCTTAAGGGTCTGTCTTTAACCTAAGGTCTATCTCTTCGAAAGGATCCGGCCAAAGTGTTGCATGCAAGATGACGTGAAGCGTGTATTTCTTGCCGGCTGCTGCAGCCCAGCTGACCGCATACGCTTCTCCTGTATTCGACCAGTCGGATGTAGTCCACCAAGTTATCTGTGTCTCATCCTCGTCTTTGATAATCACATAGAAGTTGTCAATGGTAGTGGGCATCGTAGGATTATCGGCCCAAAGGTAAACTGTTTTGTCTGAAGCGCCTCTGTTCCAGATTCCCCAAGATGCGTTCTTGTCCTCGGTGGTCACTCCTGCGTAGTAGTTGTAAGTTAATTCCAAGTAGTTTGCTGTTGTGCCGTCGCTCCATTTGTAGAAAGTCACATCTGTTATCGCTTCGCTCAAGTCAAGCGTCCACGAGTAGTATAGCATTGAGGCTCCGGATACAGCTGCAACGGAAGCACTGAGCGCCATTAAATGCAGTAGCGTTACGGGTCCAAGTATCTTTCTTTTCAGTATTTTCATTCTTTCACTCTCCTTTTTTCTGTTTTCCTTCTCGGAAACTGGGACTTGCCAGCTTCCTTTGAGAGGCTGTATTTCCAGTTTTCTTCTCCTTCTTGACTGATATTCGGTAGCTAGATAGGAAAAGAGGCAATGAAACGATGAACGTAGAAAGCGATACATCGATGAGAAAGCTCCAACTGATTGAAACATCACCATAGTTCTGGTCACATGTCAAGTCAAAGCTTTGACCTTCCATGGAAACAAGCAGTGTCTGGTTGGCAATAATCTGGCTATAATCAGACCCTGCGTACGCAACAAAAGTGATGTCCCCATAGGGCACATTTGTGAGTGTCACAACTCCACTCGTGTTTGAAATACCGCTGGTAATCACATTTAACCCGTTTAACGCCGTAACATTTGTCTGATAGAGTATTCCCTGCTGATTGTTGGGTTTCACAGTCACATAGATGTAGTTTGCCTCTTCAGAAGCAAAAAATAGAGCTTGGACACCCCTACGTGCTCCTTCTTGTGCTGAAGTAGATTGGGCGTCTACCATTACAGGCAAGAGAAGAGCTAGTACACCCGCCAAAAGTACAAGGATTCTCAGTTTTCTATTCAGAGCTAACTCTCCCTTCCAAACCAAATGAATAATTGATATCATGGAATTTATGAATTGTGAAACAATCTTCGCTAGTACTTCTAGTGGTTCAAGACAGGATTTTTCCGCGATAATTCATGTTCTAACTGAGTCTGTAAGATGGAAGGAATTGAAAAACTTCTAAAGATTCGATGGCAAACTATAAACCAGAAACTCAGAAACTATATGAAATGTACTCTACAAATCGTGGTGATATAATTGAGCTCAACCTCTCAGCCAAAAGCACGTCATTACACACGCTTAAATGAACAAGATTATCTAGGCATTACAATCTGGCCCGGGAAGACTGATCCAGAAGCAGAAGTGATCGTTGTGCAACTCAGACGCAGAGACGGAGACAACTGGGAAACTGTGGGCAGATTAGCGGTTTACCGAACACCAGAAGGAACCTACTCGAAACTTCCTGAGCGTCGATAGACGTGCATGGATTGTAAGTTCACAAATCATATAATCAGGTTTGAGTCGAGGACTAGCTGGGTATTATTTATGTCAAAATATGGCTATTTCCTTGTAATCCCAGTTGACCCCACCAGGATGAACAAGATCTTCAAAGATTGCCGCGTTGACAAAGAAAGAATAGATGCGATAATAAAATATGTCACTCCGATAATCCGAGAGATATGGAAAGAGGACAAGAAATTACCTATCATGCAGACTGAACTCGCCAAAACAAGCAGAAAATAACAAGCCAAGCCTAGCATTTGTACAGTGGATTCTTCTATTCCGGAAAAAACAATGCCCAAAGACCATATGCGAACAACCCCTAGAATAAACAGAGCAAACTGGATGACAGATTGGTTTATTGAACCTGCAAAATTTAGATTTAATAGTAACTGGTGAATAAGCTACATCGTGAGGTTTAAGGTTCGTTGCATGAGCACCTTCATCGTCCAAAAGGCACGAAATATCTTGGAATCGCCTTAGGCATCACCATATCCTTCTTCGTCATCGAATTGATAGGAGGAATCCTAACAGGGAGCCTAGCCCTTCTAACAGACGCCTGGCACATGCTAAACGATGTTCTTGCTCTATGCTTCGGTCTTGTAGCCGCATGGCTTGCTTTGCGTCCCATCTCTGTGAAGAGAACATATGGCTATTATCGAGCAGAGATTCTAGCCGCGTTCTTAAACGGAATCTTTCTCTGGGCCATTGTAGTTTTCATCTTCTACCAAGCCATTCAGCGGATTCAGCAACCTGCCCAAGTAGAAAGCCTGAACATGCTGGTTATTGCTGTTATTGGCCTCATAGCCAACGGAATGTCTGCGATCGTCCTTTCTAGGTCAAAAGAAGAAAGCCTAAACGTAAGAGGTGCCTTTCTCCACGTCGCTGCAGACACCTTGGGCTCGGTTGGGGCGATTTCCGCAGGACTAATCATGTTCTTCACTGGATGGTACCAGGCGGATCCCTTGATCAGCATGTTGATTGGTGTGTTGATCTTCTATAGTTCTGGAAAACTCATACGTGACTCTCTGAACGTTCTTCTTGAAGGCGTTCCTTCGCACATTGATGTAAATGCACTGGAGCGCAGGATAGTTGAGCTGAAGGGAGTTAAGAACGTTCACGATCTGCATGTGTGGTGTATCACTCCAACGAAGATGTGTTGTATGAGCGGTCACGTGGTCGTGAAGAAGGGGGTAGACCGAAGAGAGCTCATATCAACTGTGATTAGTATGCTGAAAGAAGAGTTTGGTATTGACCACACCACTATCCAAATAGAAGACGTTGGTTACCCAAAGGCAACTGGTGAACACTAGAAACCTAGTTTGCGAAGCACCTCAGCAACCTTTTATTGAATTTCAACAATTATAGAATTGCTGAAGTATCATGATAGTTGGCATATGCGGGAGTCCAAGAAAACAAGCAACAGAATACGTCTTGAGGCAAGCATTGAACATGCTGGAAAAGATGGGTTTCGAAACAAAGTTTTTCACTGTCAGAGACAAAAACATCGGATTCTGCATGCATTGTGACTACTGTCTAAAGAACAAAGAGTGCAGGACAAAGGATGACATGTACAAGCTTTACCCTTTGCTCAAGGACACCAAAGGAGTAATGATCGCCTCACCGGTTTACAATGGCGGAATTAGTGCGCAGACAAAAGCGGTTATGGACCGATGCAGAGCTTTAGTTGCAGCGGACCGTGACTTTTTCAAGCACAAGGTTGGCATGGCTATAGCAGTTGGAGGCGATAGAATTGGCGGGCAGGAGCTGGCAATGCAGCAGATCATAACATTCTACGTCCTAAACGGGATCATACCAATCAGCGGCGGCGCCTTTGGGGCAAACTTAGGAGCGACTTTCTGGTCAAGAGACACACTAGAGGGCGTAAGAAAAGATGAAGAGGGCCTTAGAAGTTTGAATAAGACTGTTAAGAAGTTTGCTAAATTTCTGGAGAAAACTGAGGTGTGAAGAAATGGTTACGGAGATCACAGTGGAGAAAGCGCGGGGAAAGAAGAAAAAGAGAGTTGCTTGGGGAATCACAGGTAGCGGAGACCGACTAGCTGAAATTGTTGAGATCATGAAAGAGATCAAGAAGCAATATCAACATGATGTTGACATAGTAGTTTACCTCTCCAAGGCTGGAGATCAAGTTGCAAAATACTATCGGCTGAATAACGATTTGAAGGATTTTTTCAGTAAGGTGCGTGTTGAGATTGACTCGAATACACCTTTTCTTGCCGGGCAGCTGCAAATGGGAAAGTTTGAGTTTTTGTTAATTGCTCCAGCAACATCAAATACGGCTGCGAAGATTTCGATGGGAGTCGCAGATAGTCTGCTGTGTAATGCGGCTATTATGAGTCTGAAAGGCTTTGTTCCTGTCTACATAATGCCTTCTGACTATAAGGAAGGGTCGTTGGTTACCAAGCTTCCCAATGGTCGAGATTATAAATTGAGGATGAGAAAGGAAGATGTTGAGCATGTCAGAAGACTAGCTGCCATGGAAGACGTGTTCGTACTGGAAAAACCAGAGGAGATAAATCAGGTTTTCAAGAAGCATTTTAGCCAAGGAAAAGCCAAGTAAGCACCCTAGATAGCCCTAAATCTATTGTAGTTTTTTCTACATTTTACGGTCCGATTTTTGAGATAAACCTTCGTTCTCTTTATTTGAGATACTGATCATCGTTTCACAAACCTTTTGTCAGAAGGAGAATGAAATGAACTTTGGCCGTAGTGAAAGATGAACTCGTTGATTCTTGTGCTTAACACAGTATTCGCATTGATGGCAGCTATCTTAAGCATATTGAGTTGGTTCACCTTCAAGGCTCTTAGGCATTTGAAGATAAGCAGATCATTCTGGATACTTACACTTGTGTCTGGTGCCGTCTTCTTTGTTGGATCTGTTTTCGCAATTTTCCAAGAGATAAACTTTCAATTGACACCTGTCACCAACGAAGTTGTCCAAATTAGCCAGCTTCTTGCCCTATGCATCTTAGTTGGCAGCATCTACAGCTATTCCAGAAAAGTCAAAGGAAGCCTACCGAAGAAGCTCCAAATCCAGAAGAGAAAGAACCGGAAGAAACTGAAAAAAGAAGCACAGGAAGGCCTAATAGTAGAAATTCCAGTCCGAGAAAAGAAAGTCTCAGAGATTCAAAAAGTGGAAGTCGCTTCTGTGTGCAAACGCCAATTTGGATATTTGCGAATGCTTCCATATGATGCTACGGTTCCTAGTGAATGTTTGAACTGCCCAAGACTAATAGAATGCAGGCATTCATTACCTGAAGTAGCCCAAGCCCAGCAAGAAAAATCCAGCAACGAAAAGTGAGACTTTAGGCATTCTCAATATTTGTTCTCGTTGATCCGGTTCGGCTATTCTCCTTTATGCCGCAAGGTTTATAAAGCAAATATGAATATTATTTCATATGAAAATAACCTCATGTGATGGGTGGTCAATATGAAGCATAATCTAAGCGAGACCTGCTATCAATTCTTTTCAACATTGGCAAATCCAACGCGATTGGCAATCCTCGAACTGCTTCGCGAGCGACCAAAAAACGTAACCGAGATTTCCAAAGCTCTAAATCAAGAACAGAGCATGATTTCCCACAACCTTAAACTCCTAGAGCGATGTAGATTCGTCTCTTCCGAGAGAAGAATGAAAGAACGTTTCTACTCTTTAAACAAAGAAACAATAGAACAGCTATTCAAGATCTTCGACTATCACGCCACAAAGTATTGCCCAACCCAAGGAAGATGTCTAACGGAAAGAGATCTTCGAGAGCTGAAGAAGAAAGACGCTTCAGTCTCATTCTACCTTACCCATCGTTAAACGGAGGCTGTGCGCGCGGTTCTGAAGTAGGTGAGAATAGATGGTGTTAAGAGACATAGTCCAAATCGACGAAGAAAAATGCAATGGTTGCGGACTGTGCATACTCTCCTGCGCCGAAGGAGCCCTAAAAATAATCGATGGAAAAGCCAAACTGATAAGTGACAAGTACTGTGATGGTTTGGGAGCATGTATCGGAGAATGCCCACAAGAAGCCATAACCGTCGAAAAGAGAGAATCCGAAGAATTCGATGAAGAAGCAGTGGAAGAACACCTGAAGACAAAACAACCCGTTCCCGCAGTTCACCATGCACACACAACTCTTGAGTCCTGTCCTTCAGCACAAATAATGCACTTCGAAAGAGATAATGAAAAAGAATCTGTGAACATTCCGGAGAAGAGCGAGTCCACGCTTTCCCAGTGGCCTGTTCAACTGATGTTGGTGCCGCCTAATGCACCTTTCCTTGAGAATGCAGATCTGTTACTAGTCGCTGATTGTGTGCCCTTTGCTTATGCCAACTTTCACAAGGACTTCTTAAAGGGTAGAAAGCTTGTAATCGGATGCCCCAAACTAGATGATGCCCATTTCTACAAGAAGAAACTCACCGAGATATTCAAACAATACAACATTAGAAGCGTTACCGTGGTCAATATGGAAGTTCCATGTTGCTTCGGTCTAAGCCACATTGTCAAAGAAGCACTAAATTCTTCGGAAAAGAGCATCCCTCTAAAACAAGAAATAATCGGCATAAGAGGAGACAGAAAACAACCATAGAGACCCATATTTAGAAATCGTTGGAGAGGTGAAAGAATCTTGGCTAAATCCAACTTCGAAAGCTGCCCAGGGATAAGCAAGTTTGTTCGGCCAGTTCTAGAATATTTCAAGTGTCTCGGCTGTGGTGGAGAAGTGGAGATCTGGAGCGATGAAGATGTCGGTACATGCACAACCTGCAACAAAGAATCTGGTAAACCTCAGAAAGAGCAATCCTGCCTAGATTGGTGTGAGTACGCAGATAAATGCAGAGAGATAGTTAGTCGTACGAAACGTTGACAAAATCTGTAGGAGTTAAGCGCGCGCGCTCAAGGACAAGTTGAGGTTCTAACTGTATGCCACTGCAAAACAATCAAGACAGGTAGATTTTTATTTCCGGTAACCTACTGCTAAGACTATGACCGGCAAAAAGCATTTTTCAACTGAAGAAGCCAAGAAGATTGGTGAAGCACTTAAAGTTGATTGGAGCAAGTTTGATGTTGAGCAATTCAGAATGGGAATGGATGTGGAGTTAGAGCATGGACTGCAAGATTCTGATACTAATGTAACGAACGATGATCCACTTCTGACTGGCAAGATAGCTCTGGCACATTTGAGGGAATTTCCAGATTACTATACGCGACTTGAGAAGATGGAAGAAGAAGCAGAAGAATTTCACAAGAGTTGAAAGTACTAGAATAACGCGTGCATGCAGCGGGCACTGAACGAAATCGCTTCAAATTCAAGAACCCCAAAGAACCAAGATGGTGGAAATGTCGGAAAACGCGCGCGCGAGCAACCGTAGACTCTAGGTGGCTAGCATTTCTGCAAGTTCAAGTAACTGAAGATCTAAAACCTTCTCAGTTCCACATGATTTCTCAAGCTCGATGGATGTAACTGCGCCTTTTTGTAACCCCACTACGTGGTTTTCCAGTCCTGCTGTCACAAGCTCCACTGCTTTCTTTGCGAACAGATTGGCTAGAAAGCGGCTTCTTGCTGTG
>JASFPO010000075.1:0-9781 GCA_050115935.1 Candidatus Bathyarchaeota archaeon
ATTATTGCAATGTCGAAGATGCATACCTTGATATGAAGGGAAAACGGCTTGATCCATTGAAGACTGAAGAGATCAAACTTGTTGTCAGACCATCTGATCAAGGCACTTTCGAAATAATGCCAAGAATCGTTTGTGTGGACGAAACTGGGAATCAGATATTCCGTGGAGCTGAACCCGCAACAGTTAATGTGTCTCAATCTGTTCTACCAGGTCGCATTACTACAGGATATGTGGATCTTGATAGTCTATTGTTTGGCGGAATACCTGAGAATCACGCGGTTATCTTGACCTCACCCTCCTGTAATGAAAGAGATCTACTGATCAAGAGGTTTATTGAAGCAGGAGTAAAGGAGGGTCAGATCACATTTTACATTACCATAGAGGCTAGTGGCGTAAGGGATCTAGCTGAGGAGTTTCAGTCGAATTTCTACCTCTTCGTCTGCAACCCCCGAGCCGACACGATGATCAAAAGCTTGCCAAACGTATTCAAACTGAAGGGTGTGGAAAATTTGACCAACCTTGGCATTGCTTTGAGCTCAGCTTTCCGCAGATTAGAGGCATCGACCGAAGGGCCAAGGAGAGCTTGCATAGAGATCGTCTCAGACGTCTTGCTTCAACATCATGCAGTAACCACCAGAAAATGGTTAACCGGACTTATTCCAGATCTAAGGTCCAGAGGCTTCACTACCTTGGCGGTGGTCAATCCTTTAATGCATCCTTCAGAAGAAGTTCATGCAATTCTGGGTCTCTTCGAAGGAGAGATCAACATTAGCGAGAAGGAAACCAAGAAAGGTTTGGAGAGGTTTCTGAAGATCAGGAAGATGTTAAATCAGAGATATCTTGAGAGCGAGTTGCCTCTGAGAAGAGAGAAACTGTTAACCTGAAAAGACTGACCGTTATGCGTGGGTCATCCTGTTTTGACTGTTTTCAGGTATAGAACCTAGGAAAAAATGGGAGAGAGGAGGGTTACACCCTCTATTCTACAATGCTTATTCTGAAATGCCTATTCTGAGTCTTACTCCTTCAATAGAGAAGTACGCTGTGTCGCCGAAAGTGTATTCGAAATCGCTGAACATCTGAACCTGTTCCCAAGTCAATGAATCGCTTATTTGAAAGTCAATGTGCACGGTTACAAAGATTTCTCCAGTTTCTGGTATGTCTCCTTCAACTACGACGTGTTTTCCGTCTGCAGATGCTGTTATGGTGAATAGGTTAGTGATGTCTTTTGACCAATCTGGAACCCAGACGCTACCGCAAGGAGATGTGAGTCTTCCTCCATAAACGTGTACGTCGAGGACTGGTGTGCTGCCTATGTAGGTGTGGTGCAGTATGAAGTTAGGTGAGTCGAAGTCAGCGTTTTCTTGGTCAGGTGGCAGGTCAATCTCGATTCTTCCAGGTTGTCCGGCGGTTCCATACTTGGCCACATTGATGTAGAACGAGCCAGGGTTTGTTGAAGATAATTTGTACAATTCTGTACCGTCATTTGCAGGTGTGAATACGGGATGAAATTCTAATATTTCGCATCTGTAATCGCTTGTGTCGGTCAGTCCCAACATCTTGTAGTTATAGAAATCGAACGTGTAATCAACACCATTGTTGCCGTTTACAGTGAAATCAAAGCAGGTTGGCGTGGCATTGATCCAACCCTCATCAGTCTTTGCGATCTCGCATACCATGTAATTGCCCAAGCCTAATCCAAGGAACTCGTAGTAGCCATCAGGACCTGTCTGAGTTTCTGCAATTTTCACACTATCTTTATAGAGTTCGATGGTCCAACCTTCGAGTCCGGCGTTGTCTCGATAATCATACTTGTGACCATTAACCGTGAATAGAATCTCTTTGTTCACCATGCCTTCTTGATCTATTAGTTCTGGTCCATGCATGTCCCCCGTCCAAGTGAAGCTGTTCAATACAAAGAACTTCCAATAGATGTAGGTGTCCATGGCAAATGTGGTTTCATAACGAAAGATGTCATAGCCACCTTCGGTCCTATCATAGAGTAGTTGTCCTGTTGTCCAAGGAAGAACTGGATCAATAGTTCCTGGGTTTCCATCACCATCAGTCGTGTAGTTAACATAGAACTCAACGGTTGGAGGTGTAGATAGTCTCTCAGTCATCCAAAGCTCGAAATATTTTGTCGCCTCGTCCAGCTTCACTTTGAAGTTATCAGTTTTAGACAGCGCGGAAATGAAGCCGAAGAATCCCTCACCCGGAGTATAGTTGTCTTCCCTAGTTACCCAAACCTTGTACACACCACCCTTGTTTGGTGTGAACGTAAACGGCCAAAGCTGCACAACAATTCCGAAACCACTGGTTGTGTCAAGGTTCCACTTGTGTGTTCCACCGTCAATGCCGAATATGTATCCATCTTTGACTTCAAATTTCCTGTCAGAAAGACCATCGGTGCTGAGCAGTGCTTTGCCTGCAGGATCGGTTATTTGGAAGTAGTAGATGCCATCTGGGAGTCCTGCGGCGCCTTCCTTATGGGGTCCCCCAGCCAGGTAAACCTTTCTTGCGTTGGTGTATAAGTTTCCGTTAACCCGTTCTCCATGGGGATCTGATGTCCAAATGGCTCCTGTAACAGAGTCAGCCCCTGAAACTGCTTGAGAAGTTGGCAAAAGAGCGATTGTCAGTGAAAGCAGTGTTAGAATCAGTATGACGTTCGTAGAAGTGATGTAGCGTTTAGCTGAATATCTATTTATCATGTCTTTCTCCTTTCCTCTAAAGTTCTTATTGCACTCTATCATATAAGAGATGTGAAGTTCTCTTCTATAGGAAAGTCTCTTATTATGTTTACCCTAGAATTGGCAGAATGTCTTCAAGATTAGTCTATTATTCCCTGAGATTGCTGTTTCACAGATGTGGATTCGTGATGTGCACTATGCGTGTTTTGAAGTACTCTGTTTAGGTCTGATAGATGGTTTGATCAGGATAGACTTCGATCCCTGTTTGTCCTATTTGATAAGGTCTCGGAGCAGAATCAACTTCAGTGCCACGCATTTTCACGATTCTGACTGCACGTTCTCCGGTTACACGTGTCTGTAGGAGTATAGCACCTTGAGCCAAGTATTCTTCAGGCTGCACCTGTCGTTCTTCACCTATCGATATAGCTTCACTCGTAATGAGGCAAGTAGCTCCTGTGCTATCCAACGCTTCCATAATATCTAATATTGCCTGCCTTTTCTTCCAGCTTTCTGCAAAACGAAATGTAAGTCCAGAGATCGAGTCGAGCACAACTCGTTGAGCACCCAGATCGCCAATAAATCTGTCAATTGCGCGTGCTTTTGTGCCGTCAAACGTTGTGAAGATACTATCTATCAAGCGTTCTCGGGCAAGTTCCTTTCCTTCTACCTTATATTTTCCAACCTTGGCCTCTTCTGGAATGCGTCTAATATTTGACGCGTCTATAAAAGTGAACCTTTTCCCTTCCTCCAGATCTTTGAAGTTCCATCCGAAGGTACTCATCTCTTCCAAAAAGTGGGATTTGGTCTCATCTAGACTTATGTATACGGTCTTTTCCTCCTGCTTTGTAACGCCATGGTGTAAGAATTGAGAGCAAAAGATCGTCTTTCCGGTTCCTGGTCCACCTATTACCAATATCATTCTTCCTTCTGGAAAGCCTCCTCGGAGCATTTCATCAAGACCTGCTATGCCAGTCTCTACTTTTCTGACCATTTTTCACATCAACCTAATAGTTTAGTTAAATGAGGACAACCCTTTATGAGAGGGAATATATAAGGATTTACCGCACGCAAGACGCCATCGACATCGAGCATATTAGTGCCCACTGGTATCTTGGAACCATCTATAGGTCTCGCTTATAATGTGGACACAGGTCACTAGAATTCACGTTCTGGTCTTCTGCTTCTCCAAGCTAGACCGAAGACTAGCCCAGCTATAAAGCCGCCGATGTGAGCCCAATAAGCAATGGAAGTGACAGCGCTGAGTCCAAGAGTTACCATGCCGTAGAATAATTGAAGGATGAACCAGAAGCCGAGGAAGAAAACAGCAGGAATGAGTACAGGGAATACCCAACCTAGAAAAACCAAAGTAAGCACTCTGGCTTTAGGATACAGAACAAGATAGGCACCAAGCACACCTGAAATGGCGCCTGAAGCTCCAATAGCAGGAATATCTGAACCAATATTTGTCAATATGAATAATACGCTGGCAGCAAAACCAGAAAGAAAATAGAACAAGAGGTATCTCGCATGGCCAAACCTATCCTCTACGTTATCACCAAAGATGTGTAGATATAGCATGTTTCCACCCAAGTGCCACAAGTCACCATGTAAAAACATCGAAGTGATAAACGTGAAGAGCCGTTGGCCTTGCAGCACCTGGCTGGGAATCACTCCGTAGTTGAGGGTAAACTGACGCAGTGTTGGAGATGGTGCAGCTCCTAAGAGGACAAAAAGCCAATAGGGTTTTGAGAGTTCAGGAAGAAGAGTAACAAGGAAAATTACTATGTTGACGATTATTAGTATTCGAGTTAGGTGAGGAGTGGTTGAAGAACGGTTTGCATCGCGAATGGGAATCACGCTAGTCACCAATCATAAGCGTCATAAAGAGCGCTGTTTCTGTTCCATAACATTGTTAGATTGTAGCGTAGCTAGAGGTATTTAATCTTATAATGTTTTCTTCTTTGCATCATGTCTTCCGTAGATGCTTGATTCTCGCCTTCTACTTAAACAACAAAAATGAACCTACGAAGAAAGCTTATGTTGAACCTACGTTAAGTAGATTTCCAAGGAGCCTCACAATGTCAATTGTTAGAGAGATTCGCTGTTCAAATTGTGGCGCGCCTTTAGAGTTTGAACCAGGCGAAATCGTTGCCACCTGTTGCTATTGCGGGTTCACACAAGTCATTGAAACCGGCAAGGCATTCACATTGGAACATTCGATGCTTCTTAACGAGTATTCCCCAGAACAAGTGGAGAAGTTGGCACGCGTCTGGATGAAAAGGGGTTTTTTGAAGCCGGGAGACCTCGCACGTTCATCCAGAATCTTAGAGAAGACGTTAACGTATTTGCCATTTTGGATAGTTTCCGTAACTGCTACAACAAATTACAAAGGGATTTTTGAACGATTAGTTCCGCCAGTGGTGAAGGAAGGAAAAATCGATAAGAAATACAACTGGCTCGTCTTGGCGAGAAAAGCCACGCAGTTCCCGACAAGAGAGTATGATGTTCCGTTAGAAGGGAAAATTCCCTATGATTTTCGAAAGATTGAAGATATCGCCAAAGTGTTGAATAGCGAAATAGAAAGGCAAGAGGCCGTGGAATTAGCTCGGCAACAAATTGAAGCTCATCATCGTTTTCTGTCGCAACAAGATGTGGACAGAATTATTGAGATTCAAACCGATTTCGACGTCGACGAGTCCGTTTACCTTCATGCGCCCATATGGCTCATTGTTTACGAATACAAGAGTGAGCGGTATCGAATTCTTTTAGACGGTTCCACCGGTGCGGTTATAAAAGGAGATATACCCTCGGCGAAGTTTGGATTGATTTAGACGATGTTGATTGATCGCTGATAACAACGCAGTTCATTGAAGCAGTCTAAGATTTACCGCATTGGACTACTGACGCTGTCTAAGGATAAGAAATTTCTCAGATCGGCAAGTCCTTTCTGAAAGAAAAAGGGAGGGTGTGATTGGAGATGTGTTGTGATGTTAGATTTTCTTCTTGTTTAAGACGACTCTGAAGCTCTTTCCACAGTGATCATAAAGCCCTATAGTAAGCTCATTTCTCTTGCCACTCTTGTCTGGTCTGCCAGCCATCTTCCAAGTCTTTCTGGGAGTAGAGACCTCTCCTCCACACTTAGGACATTTTGCCATAACTCTCACCTCCATGTCAGTCCACCATTCTGTCATGATGATGGATAAAAGATTATCCTTCGTTTCTGAACAACTAGAAAGAGAAAAGAGCAAGGATCTAGTGTTTACCCTATTAAATATCGAAAAACCTCTTCAAGGTTCGTGATTGTCCTCAATCCCTTGGTTTTTTCGGTGTTAGCTTCTGTTCTTTGTATCAGTATTGCGGTCATACCTACTCTCTCTGCTCCTTCATAATCGGCTTCAAATGAATCTCCAATAAAGAGTGTCTCCTCAGGTCTTACCTTCAGTTTCCTGAGAGCATATCTGAAAACATCGGGATGAGGTTTCATGTTTTGCACGGTGTCCACTCCAACTATGATGTCGAAGGTTCTCTTCTTTAGACTTGCTTCTTCAAGAACGAAGTTGATTTCTTCTTCGTAGGCATTGGATATAAGTCCCAAAGCTAGCTTCTTTTGCTTAAGCTTCGATAGAACCATTTTGACTTCAGGATAAAGTGTGAAATCTAAATAGTCGAACCATTTAGACTGTACAGTTTCTGCAAGTTCTCCACTCTCCGCAATGCTAAGATGTTTTAGAACAAGTGAATCCCACTTACGCCAATATTCTTCACGTTGAATTTTGCCAAACAGAGATAGTAGGTTAAGCTCCCTAGCTTCCTTTTCAGCATTCAAGAATGCAGTCTTTATCTCCCCTAATGACATAGAGATGCCCAATGAATTCAGAATTCTCTGAAAGACCTCACCTGGATGCACAACATCAACTTCATTTAGAGTGCCGCCCATATCAAACAAGACAGCTTTAGTAATCAACGCAATCAACCTTCATTTGACAAGCTCATCCAAGTGGAATAGAACACTTATTAATATATTGAGGGAAGAGGGAAAGAATGTCTAGCTTTTACTCCATCTTGCATGACACACTATGAAACATTTCTCCATAGAGCATTTCTGCATCAGTTTATTATTCCTCTACCATCAAGATATTTCTGAGGTGTGGAAAGACCACTTCTAGCAACTACGTCCTTCCTCTCAATCTCTATCGTTTCCACCACACCTCTAGTAGAGAAAGGAGAGCTATCTGTGTATGAGAAAGAAGATGTGAATAGGCGAAGAGACCGACATGATATAATTGCTGAAATGTTGAAAGCAGCCATGGGAGGCAAAATTAAGACGCACCTCATGTATGAGCTGAAATTGAACTATCCCCAAGTCGTGGATTATCTGGAGTTGCTTATTGAAAAAAAGCTTCTGGAAAACAATACGATTAAGCAGAAGAAGCGGGTCATAAGAATCTATAGAACAACTGAAAGGGGAATGGAATTCCTGGATCATCTAGAGTCCGTGAACAAACTCTGGACGCACTAACAGACTTTCCTTGTATATTGGGTGTTTAGTGCATCTTGCTTGATATTCTTCCTTAGGCTGAGGCCGGTTCCTTGACTTTTGGCTTTCTTGCAACAAAATAGACCGTTGTTGCTATGAGGGTTATTGTTGTTAATGTGAGCAGATAAACAATGCTTTTAATCATGCTCAATTCAGCCCTTAAGGAACTAATTTGAGTCAGAGGATCTTCGTCTACTTGAGTTACATCAATGTATATTGGTTCTCCCTTCCAAACAGAAGTTAACATATGTATATCCTCCAACGACGAATTGAATTGGTAGATGCTATACTCGAAGCTGGGTTCCAACTTCACACTTGAACTTTCAAAGAGACTGCCCCATTGTGATGGTGCTCTGACACTTTCAGTCAATCGTAAAGGTCCACTACTATGAAATTCAGTAGTGAACCAAGAACTATTGTCGCCTGTATGCTCATCCAGAGCAGCATTACGCAACCACAGACTGTGAAAATGAATTCTCAGCTGTGGATATTCACGTTTTTCTCCAAAAAGATCAGGCGACACATAAGTCACTGTAATGAGAGAATTAATTTCATACCAGTTTTCATTCTCAGCTTGACTTAGTCTCCACGTTCCATCCTCCTCAGTTTCAACTACTGTTTTAACACTAAACTCACACAGGATCTTATTATAAGAATACACAACTTGTTCATCATAGGTAACTATGCTGGACGCTCCAGTTATTCCAATCAAACATGAGCAAATAACAAGGAGAACGGGAAAGCAGATTCTCAATGTTTTTACAAGCCTTATCATTCTTATCTCCATTTTACCTATCATTTCAGGTTGCATTAAAGATTTAAGGATGTGTTCCAAGCAAAGCATTATTCTTTTCTAGTTCATCTTATGAGACGCCTTCTTCCTTTTAGCTTTCAGTTCTTTCTGCATTTTGGTACATCTCTCATACCAGAGTTTCTCATATTTCTGATGAGGAATAACTCTGCTTTTTAGGTCGGCTATGGTATGGATTCCTTCTTTTTTACACCACTCCACACAGATTTCATAAGCCTCCCAATCTAACTCCTCATATTCCCAATATACTGGAACCTTTGAGAATCCATACTGGAATGCTGCAAAGGCTCTTGTGTGGCCATCAACAAAGACAATCTGGTCTCTAAGCTTTTTGATAGGGATAGGTTCAACAGAGATTGGTTTCGAAGGAAAGCTCTTCATAACCTTACTCAGCTTGTCTGAACTGATGTATAACTGAGATGGTTGAATCTCATCCAGTTTCATGAAGAAGGTCTTAGTCATTTTCAACAGTCACTAAGTTCTCATTCTCAATCTTGTTACTTATGGAAGAAACTGCTCCACTACTACGTAGAATCGGACTTACTCCTTTATGATAATCCGTTTGACCTATGTTGTATCCTTGTAGAACGTTGTAGCTGGACAACCAGAGCACTTCTCATAATAGGGACAGACTTCACAGGTTGATTTACATGGAGAGATCTTTTGTGGCTCATCTGGGAGTTGCATCTTCATTTGTTCAGGGTAAAACACGTCTTCTAAGAATATGACTTTTGCATTTTCTAGTCCAATTGTTTCTTTTGGTTTCTTCTCTATGGTTTCAATCCACCATCTTTGCCTTTCAGGAAGGAAGTATGTGGCGAAGAGCATGTTTTCCTTAGTTGCAATAAGGCTTACGTATGGACAATTCGCGTAGCGTTCAGCCAAGTATCTGGCTTTCTTTCTGGTCTCTGCCTTTCCCGAGAGCAAAGCGCATACCATCTTGTTTGTCACTTCTCGTCAACTCTATATGATGTTATCTCTATATGTTCTTGAAGTTTGATGACCGATGGTTTATTGTTGCACTTGTTGTAATCTTTGTTCTCTCTTCTGCATTTCATTGTAGAGGCTTTCAGACCATTCAGCCTCTTTCCTTGCTTGTACATAGTCTAAGTTTGGATCAGCCTAGAGAGTTCTGTTGCAGCAGTTACTCTAACAAATATGACTGTCAGTAGTTTTCGCACCAGAGCTCAAAATAGCTCTTTGCGTGTGCGCAGACAGGACATTTCTCAGGCGCTTCACTGCCTTCAAAGACGAAGCCACAGTTTCTGCATTTCCACTTAACAGGCATGTCTTTCTTGAAAACCTGATCTTGCTCTATGTTTGCCAACAATTTCCGGTATCGCCGTTCATGATATTTCTCCACCTTGGCGACCATCTGGAAAGTTTCAGCGACCTCTTTGAAACCCTCTTTCTCCGCAACCTCGGCAAAGTTGGGATACAGAGTTCCCCACTCTAACTTCTCTCCGTCTGCCGCCTCCTTCAGGTTTCGCCTCATTGAGCTAATAACGCCTGCCGGATAGCCAGCTGTGATCTCGACCATTCCACCTTTGAGGAGCTTAAAGAAGAGCTCAGCGTGTTCTTTCTCATTGCCAGCCGTTTCCTGGAAGATAGCAGATATTTGCTCATACCCTTCCTTCTTGGCTACACTAGCGAAGAAAGTATATCTCATTCTTGCTTGCGATTCACCTGCAAACGCGGCTAGTAGGTTCTTCTCAGTTCGACTTCCCTTCAAATCCATTGTTTAAACCT
>JASFPO010000076.1:0-9554 GCA_050115935.1 Candidatus Bathyarchaeota archaeon
TTAGGATGCAACGCTAACGCACTCACTGCAGCCGTCGTATTAGTTCGACACCCAAATTTTGAGTGAGCTAGACGGCGATATCCAGCGGCAAAAATGTATTTCTCATGATGCCTTCCAGAGGGCCACCCACCCTGTGGTAGTTGTTCTTCAAGGAGCCAATCATAGGCTTGTTCAGCACGAGAATCTGTGGCATAACCAGCCCAAGCCAATCCAAGTAGTGGAAAAGCAGTTTGAACAGGAATCATATGATATTTGATATCAGAAGAATTTGCCCCGTCAAGTAATGCTCCCTTAGTGATCAGTGGCCATGACCCATCGTTCTCTTGGTGTGAAAAAATGAACTCAGCACCTTGCTTGACTGCAGAGTGTTCAGGACCGAGCCCCAAATAGCCTAGACCCATAAGAGCCTGTGCCGTTAATCGAATTTTCCCTAGAATAGCTCCACCACCTTCTCCTCCTCTCCACGAGCCATCCTCATTTTGCAGCGCAAGAAACTTCAAAACTAATGGATCTTCTTCTTGAAGCTCTTTGAGTTCACGGACTTCCTCATCATCCTCAGGACGGTTTAGGAGGTCCCGCAACACCAAGAGCCGCAGACTAGGCGAAGGATCAGCCAACAACAATGGTGCCCAAGTCATGGTATCATCCCCAACACCTTTCGAAGATATGGAGCAGTAGGTGTGCCCATTCTAGCCACTTCTTCAGGTGATCCCTCAGCAATGACCTTCCCACCTTCTGGTCCGCCACTGGGTCCCAGCTCAATGAGCCAATCACAATTCGCCAACACGTGTGGATGATGTTCCACAACGACAACGGTGTGTCCTGCGTCGACCAACTGGTTTAAGACTTCGACTAACTGAGCCACATCCTCCATATGAAGACCAACTGTGGGCTCGTCCGAAATGTATAACGTGTGATTTTCTGTCCTTTTGTAGAGCTCCTTTGCGATCTTCAGCCGCTGTACTTCCCCACTGGATAGAGTATAAGCAGGCTGATTCCATACTAGATAGCCCAAGCCGACTTGTCTGGCAACATTCAGAGGTTTCGCAATCCGGTCCTCATCTTTGAAAAGCTCACATACTTCATCTAGAGTCATCGCATTAATCTCAGGTAAAGCTACACCCTTGAAGCGAACCTCCCAAGCCTCAGGTTGATAACCAGTGCCTCTGCATGTTTCGCATTCCACGTACTCATCAGGCAGAAAGCCCATTACAATTCGGATTCGACCACGTCCACCACAAACTGAACAACGTTTGCTCAATACCCGGTCATCCATTCCAAGAGCTTGCGCATCATCAGAGTCAGCATAAATTCTTTGCACAGGCTTTATTAGCCCGAGAAAAATCGCTGGGCTTCGAATTCCCTTTAGGGATTGATCGACTATGAAAGCGCGTTGGGGGGCGTTCTTGATGGAATCATGTGCACCCGGCTGGACAGGTTCTCGGGCAAATGATGAAGAGTGAGATTTCTTTACGAGCGCTCGACCCAGAGTGTCGATCAATAATGTGCTTTTACCTGAACCTGAAACACCACAAACTCCTATGAGTGTTCCCAGCGGGAGCTTCACATGCTCTCCACGGAGATTGTTCGCCCGCGCACCCCTAATTTCCATCCAACCCTGTGGTTTTCGCCGTTGATTCGGCCAAATCCAGCCCTGAAGGCTTCTTTTTTTGGGAGTTAACCTCAGTGTGTCATCTTGAAGCCATTTACTTGTAACAGTGTTTGCCTCAACTATCTCATCGGGTGCCCCTTCGGCAACGATCTCTCCGCCTAAGGCACCTGCTCCAGGTCCAAGATCAATCACATGATCAGCTGCTCGAATGAGCAATAAGTCATGTTCTATGACAATTACCGTGTTTCCTTCATCCCGAAGCTCCTGCAAGGCCCCACGAAGCGCTTCCAGTTCGGAGGGGTGCATTCCTCGTGAGGGTTCATCAATCAAGATTGTCAAAGAAGTCAACCCACTGCCTAGCAGGCTGGCTAATTGAATTCGTTGGGCTTCGCCAGTTGATAAAGTTCCTGTGGGGCGATTTAGGTGTAAATAGCCTAGCCCAACCTGACGCAAGAATCGCAGCCGTCTTCTAGCAACATTGAGGCTAGTTTCGGCTAAGGGGATCTCTGGCGGCGGAGTAGGCACTTCTTTGAGCAGTTCTTCTAGCTCATTCAGAGCCATTTCACTTAGTTCATAGATATTTCGTCCTTGAAGCGTGACTGCTAGAAATTCAGGAAGTAGTCCCTTTCCGTTACATTCCGGGCAGACGACAGTTTTCGTGTACGTTCCATGAATATCCCAATCCCACAGCCAGCTATCCTTTCCGAAGAACCCCCGCCATTTCCACTTATGGGTTCGCAACTTTCCTTTCATCGGTCCAAGTGACTTGCTCTGATATGTAATTACATAGGTTTCATCGTCACCGAATAGAAAGGCGTTCTGCGCCTCTTTTGGCATTTCGTTCCAAGGTGTCTTGAACGGGTTAAATCCATATCGTTCGCCAAGTGCAGGAATCACAGGTTGATCTTTGCACAGATAGGTTTTCGGCCAGTATCCGGGTGACCACATAGCGCCCCCGCACAATGGCTTCTCAGGGTGAATGATGAGTTTGTCGGTTTGCGGAGCCTGAAAGGATCCCAATCCACTGCATTTTCCACATGAACTGGCAAAATACGCCCCGGAGAAATGTCGAGCTTTAGCTATGGATGCTGTAGCATCGCATCTCGGACAAACCCATGTTTTTTCCCGTTTCATCCTCGCCCCGCATTCCAAGCACTGGCGCTCGCCAAGTGAAGCGAGTAAATTCGCAACGTGAAAACTCAGCTCAGAAATTGCCCCAACACTGTTTCGCCGAGTAAATTGTGGGATATGGCTCCATAAATGAGCACGATGTGGAGCCACAGTCAGGACAACGCCTAAACCTGATATGATATCTACAGGGGCTTCTGAACTTTCACGAACTCCTTGGCGTTCAAACATCGAAACGGATTCCAAGTAACGTCGTCGCGCTTCGGTTTGAAGCACGTCCCGAATCAAACTCGATTTCCCAGACCCAGAAACACCGGTGACCACGGTTAGAGTTCCTTTTGGGATGTCCACATCGACGCCCTTCAGGTTGTTTGCTTTCGCATTCCGAATTGAGATGACTGGTGTTGCTGGGCTCTCAGTTTTTCTAGATGGTTTTCGCGGTTGAACAGCACTCTCTCCCTTGATTGCGCTTCCAGTGATTGATTCCGCCACATCACAAAGATCCTTTGATGGACCTGCATAGAGGATTTCACCGCCTCTGGGTCCAGCTCCTGGCCCTAGATCAATAATCCAATCAGCTGCCCGTATAATGTCCGTGTTATGTTCAACAATGACAATGGTTGCGCCGCTTCGAACCAAGCGATCCAGAACTTTTAGCAGTCCATTAAGGTCCTGTGGATGAAGTCCTGTCGAGGGTTCATCAAGAACAATTAATTGATTGCTCAGTTTGTTTCTTCCCAAGTGTTTGGCTAGCTTGACACGTTGCGCTTCACCACCAGAGAGAGTTGGTGACGGTTGACCAAGCTCCAGATACCCAAGGCCAATATCGATGAGAGCTCGGAGGATACGTTGGGCTGCTTTACGACGAGGAGAGGACAACCACGGAGATCTGGAAATAAGGTCCACAATTTCTTGAATTGACAGTGCGTAAAAATCTGCGATGGATAGCTTTTGATCACCAAATTCAACGACTGCAGCCAGAACTTCCTCGTTGAATCGTTGACCACCGCAATCAGCACAGGGAATCCAAAGTGACGGTAAATATCGCATTTTGATTTCCGTCGCTCCAATTCCTTTACAAGTAGGGCATGCTCCTTCGGGGCGATTAAAGGAGAAATGAGACTTGGACAGACCAGTAGCCT
The DNA here is from genome assembly GCA_050115935.1 of Candidatus Bathyarchaeota archaeon. Classification (GTDB taxonomy): domain Archaea; phylum Thermoproteota; class Bathyarchaeia; order Bathyarchaeales; family Bathyarchaeaceae. Next base: position 3,883 of record JASFPO010000076.1, read on the forward strand.
CAGCATATAGATCACGTATAATATCAGAGAGCTTCGTGTAAGTAGCAGGATTCGATCGCGGATTCTTCCCGATCGGACTCTGATCAACAATTACCGGTTTAATACTAGGACCCTCAATTCCTTCGCAACCAATAGATTTTTTCTTCGTCAGCGTTGGCACAAGCACGTGTTCAACAAAAGTGCTCTTCCCTGATCCCGACACGCCTGTGATTACTGTAAGCCGACCAATCGGCAACTTAACATCAATGTGCTTCAGATTGTGTTGGTGTGCTCCTCGCACAAGCAGGAACTGGTCAGGAGGAGGACGGGGTTCTGGTGTCATAACCCGGTCTCGGAGACTAAAATAGCGTCCCGTTGATGTATTCGCTTTCCACAATTCTGCTGGTGATCCAGTGAAGATTACTTCTCCTCCTTCTTTTCCAGCCCCAGGACCTAGATCGATGGCCCGGTCTGCCTCCGCAGCTGCCACACGATCATGTTCAACATAGACTACGGGTCCCGCTAGATCCCGAAAAGCAGGAAGGAAACGAGCCACATCCGCGGGATGCTGACCAATCGTTGGCTCATCGAGAACATGAAGTGTGTCTTCTAAGCGGCTGGATAGCGAAATCGCGAGGCGAACCCGCTGTGATTCTCCCCGAGATAAACTGGGGGCTGGTCGATCTAACGAGATGTACCCTAATCCCACGCGCTCTAAGGCATCGAGGCGTCGCTGAATCTCAGAGCGCAACCGATTCGCCGTCGAGGGCAATTCCGTTTTCAGAAACAGTTGCTGCACTTCATCAACGGATAGTGCCAGTAATTCGGGTAATCGCATGCCCTCCCAGAGGACAGAAGCTGCCTGTGGATGCATTCCAGTTTGATCGCACCGTTCACAGCCTTTGCTTTTGCAGTAGGGGCATGATCGGTTGAAATGGGTTGGTTCTAACTCTCTAAATCCGGCTCCACAAATATTACAGATAGGTGTTGTCGCCAATGTCACCTTTTTCTTCTTGCCACACACTTTGATAGCTCCCGCACCCAAAGCAGTAGCCTCTTGGACAGCTTCACGTATCTTCTTTGCAGACATCGATTTGTCGATGCGACCGATTTCAATCTCGATGTCATGCGCGACATTCGAGTCAAGAGCCTTGGCATCCCATAGTTCTCCATCAACAAGGAGCCTTTTTTCCCCAAATTTGTCAGTCAATACCTTCAGCAGCGTTGTGTGGCTACCCTTCACCTGAAGCAGTAAAGGGGCAGACAGGTTGAGACGTTCCTGTTTCGACAAGCAAACGAGACGGTCAACAATCTCATCCTCCGTTAACACACTCAGGGAGCTACCGCATTGAAGACAATGTCGCACTCCATAATTCGAGTAGAGTAAACGAAGGAATGGATGTAGCCCTGATGCTGTCGCCAAGGTTGAAAGCGGGTTGCGGTTTAGTAGATTTTGTCCTACAGCGATCGTAGGTCCCACCCCGGTGACTGCCTCTACCTTTGCAGGGGCTAGCCGCTTTCCAGACCGACCGTACAAGAAGACATCTAGAAACCGTCGATAGGCTTCATGATGCAACGTGTCAAAGACCAAGGAGGTTTTCCCAGAGCCTGATACGCCAGTTACGACAGTGAGCCCATCACCGAATTGTACATCAATATTTTTGAGGTTATGTTCGCTTGCACCGCGAATCTGAATGTTCATCGCTATCCCTGAACTACAACAATCATCGCTTATGAAGTCTACGTTGCAATTGCATTTCGATAAACCTGCAGAACTCGCGCGTTATTCCTCTCTTTTCCCGGGCTCTTCTACCAGGATCAGTGTCAATAGAAATGAAGGCAGGACTGCTACAATGGCAAGCATGAATGGGGCTTGAGGAGCCACATGCTCATATAAGTATCCGCCCAGCATGCTGCCTGAAGCCATTACTATGTAGTTGGCGAAGTTGATGAAACCGCTTACTTTTCCACGTTGCTCTTTCGGTGTCAAGTCAGTCTGCAGCGCGCCGAAGGAGGCGTTGAGCATTACCTGTCCGATACCCATTAGGATCAGTGACAGAGCGACTTTTACTAAGTCCCCGCCAACGAAGATCCACATAGAGAGCCCGAAGATCAGAATTGAAGCGAGAATCGGTATTTTCCTCTTGATTTTGTCTACAAGCTTGCCTACAGGTATAGCCAGGATGATTGTGGTTAAGGGTACAAGTGCAGTGACGAAAGCCCACACTACTTCATCTATGAGGAGCACTCTGGTTGCATAGATGACCGTGTAGAGGAATGTGGTTGAGAATCCAAAGATCGCAACGGAAAAAGCCAAAAATAGGTAGAACATGGATTTTGGCACTTTTCTCCATACGCTAAAGCTTTCTTTCAGAGCTGTCGGATAGCTTTGGAATATCTCCTTCAGGCGCGGCTTGGAAGAAGTTACGACAGTCTCTTTTAGGAAGAATGACCTGATAAACGCTGCAACAAGAAAGAGACCCACGACGATGCCGTAAGCGATTCTCATTCCGGGGATCAGGTCGAAGTTAGCCCGTAGCAGACCTGCGACGGCCGGAGCTGGTGTTGTGGAAACACTCGCTATTAACATGACTATGCTGAATCCCATTCCTCTTTTCTCGGCTGGAAGAGAGTCAGAGATCATTGCGCTCAAGGCTGGCTGATAGGTTGAGTTGAATATGCTCATTAGAATCACTCCGACAAGTATGACAGGCCATGAGGGTGCGATTCCGTATAGTATAAAACTGAAGGCTACGCCGAAAGTCATTGATGATATGAGCCATTTTCTTCCGTATTTGTCTGCTAGGTAGCCGCCTGGGAACTGTAAGGAAGCCAAGGCCAGGAATTGGGAGAGCCCTATTACTCCCAGAATGGTTTCGGTGGCGCCGAGTCCGAGTACGTATAGGCTGAAGTATGTAGCTGGAAGCTCAACGGCGAAGTCTACTAGTATCCAGCTTGTTATCATGACTGCGTAGTTTCCTTTTATGAATGAAAATTCACTCTTGAGGTTTTTAGCGAAGCCCATGGGTTCTCCCTCTTCTTGCGCATATATGATTGAGCCTTTTAGTTTAATATTGTGGGCAGAAGTGACCACTTTGCTCGGGTGATCGTGATTCCGCGCACGCGCCTCTGTGGGGATGTCTCATTCGGCCCCGCATTTTCCATTTTGATAGGCTGCGATTTCCTTTCATATTAGAGATTTGCGTCTCAACGGTCGTCCAGTTTTTTCTGGATTTTTTCTAGAATGCAATTCCAGGCTGGTGTGCCGTGCATGTTCTCGAATTCTTTGCAGCTCTTTAAGAAGTCTATATATAGCCATCCGCTGTCTACTGCTTTCTCAAGATACTTGAGGGCGCCGTTGTTTTCTCCAATAGAGGCTTTTGCGTATGCTACGCGGAAGTAGTGCACTGCCAGCTCTTGAGGCAACTCCTCACGGAACCATTCTGGCAATTCTTCCTGTGGTGTCGCAAAGAATTTCTCATAGCTTTCGATGGCTTCTTTGTATCGCTTTGCCCTGAAGTGAGTTTGAGCAATCTCTGCAAGATGATGAGCTTTATTGTAGCATGCATAGTATTGGGTGTATTTTCTCTCTAATTTGAACCCGACTTTTTCAGCAACCCTTATCGAGGGCAGATTATATTCTTCGCAATGCCAACCGACAAATCTGAAACTATTTGACAAGCAGTAATCAACAGTTGCCGCAACAGTGAGCGTCGCCAATCCCTGTCTTCTGTAGTCCTCACGCGTGTGGATGCCTATTTCACAAGCGTTGCCGCTGACGCAATCGGTCAAGCTCCAACTGACAATCTTCTTGTCATGCAACATGCAAAAGCCGAAGCCCTTTTGCATAAAATCAGAGGTGGACCCCCAATTGATTTCGACCCAATCGGTCAGATGCTCGGGAATCGCTAGGTCGGGACTCTTGAGGAGTTTCTCATCTATGCGTTGAACCCGGAATCCGTTTGGAATATGGTTCTTCCAGTCATTCTTCAGTTCAGTGCAAACGTAGTGCCTGCGAGAAGTTGTCAATGGCAGTCTCCCTCGAAATATGATGGGCATCATATCCTTCCATGAATCTGGGTAGAAGCCAATAGCGATGTCAGTTTCATTCTTCCTCACAGTGTCTCCGGTGAAAATCTTCTCAAATATGAGTTTGTTTAGAGAAGTGTCGAATTCGTTGTTGTTTTCACGTCCTGCCAGATAATATCCTTCAACAGTACACATGAATGCTGTTCTTGGATCGGCTACACTATCTACGTAAATCCTTCCAGGGCTAGTTCTTTCAATGACTGCACTTGTGATGAGGTTATATTCTAATTCGTTGAATAGTGGCCTCACCTTCGTATAATCATTTTCGTGGAGTCTAAATATCAACTAGCTTCTCCTCTGCGAAACGTATCCACGTGCAGTCTTTTCTCGCATTTCAAGCTCTTGAAACACCTAAGAACCATTTCCTCAGCGTGAAAGTAAGAAATACGCCTTATTTAAAGATTTATTTTCAAAATACTGGAGAAAATGCCTTATTTTCAATGATCAAACGAGAAAGAACGCCTATTGCCTGGATTGCGGAGGCCTTGGACAGACAAAGTTTCACCTTTCATTCTCAACAAAACCTCCACCAACTCTCCTCCTCACAGATCTACATAAAAATGTTTTGATGCATTCATGCAAGAGCTAACTGCATGCGCACAGCAATTTACCATAGTTACAATACGCGCGCCACTTGCCCCACGCATCTTCGTGAATCTGTGTACTAGTACAGATTTCAGCTTCACAATCTTCTTATCTATGCCTTTCAAACGAAAGACAAGGTGTTATAGTCTTGCGAAAAATCGAAAGAAGCCGAAATGAGATTCTGGTCATCGCATTATCAATTGGACTCCTAGCAGGTGTCATCGGAGGCGTTGCCGCAACAGCTCTGACCAGCCAATATCTCATACAACCAGGACCTCAAGGACCTACCGGAGACACTGGTCCACAAGGCTCCCAAGGATCTCAAGGGGAGCAAGGACCACAAGGAGAACAAGGGCTACTTGGATCTGAGGGGCCTCAAGGTATTCCTGGAGTAAACGGGACAGATACTGTTCTTCAGATATTGCAAAATCGAAATGACACACAGTTCGACGTTAGTAGCTCTACAGCGATGCAGTGGTATAACGTGTCTGACTTTGATTCTTCAATGGAGATCACAATCGATGTGCAACAGGATTCCAAGATCTTCGCACAGTTCTCAACTACGCATAGATTGCCAGTGACGTCGTCGATTTGGGTGAGATTGGTTGTTGACAATAGCTACAACAGCAGCAAGTATGTATTCTCAGTGATAGCACCTGTCAATATAGACTACAAAATGGGATACGTCGACTTTCTGACAGATTCATTGAACGCTGGATCACATAAGATCAACGTGCAGTTCTTGAGAGAATCAGGTTCTCCAGAATTTCTAGACAGGACTCTTACGATAGTTGAAATCGCAGCATAGCAAACAAGACCCGAGTTTTCTTGAGCAGGACGACCTAACGTAGCCAAGCAAAGATACAAGCCTTTAAGAAACGTAAATAACTTTGTTGACAGAGTGAAAATTGCAGCTGAGAAACAATGCAAAAGCGCATAAAGCTAAAGAACAAACCCAAGACTAAACTCATCGGAAAAACTATTCACTATTTCTCTGAAGTCTCTTCTACCAATGATTT